>JACFNV010000063.1 GCA_019454675.1 Gammaproteobacteria bacterium
ACCAGCTACGGATCGTCGCCTTGGTAGGCCGTTACCCCACCAACAAGCTAATCCGACTTGGGCTCATCCAATAGTGCAAGGCCCGAAGGTCCCCTGCTTTCACCCGTAGGTCGTAT
Organism: Gammaproteobacteria bacterium; assembly: GCA_019454675.1. Taxonomy (GTDB): domain Bacteria; phylum Pseudomonadota; class Gammaproteobacteria; order Steroidobacterales; genus QUBU01. The sequence continues at coordinate 117 of JACFNV010000063.1, forward strand.
GCGGTATTAGCCTGAGTTTCCCCAGGTTATCCCCCGCTATTGGGCAGATTCCCAAGCATTACTCACCCGTCCGCCACTCGTCGCCAGGCCGAAGCCCGCGTTACCGTTCGACTTGCATGTGTTAAGCATGCCGCCAGCGTTCAATCTGAGCCAGGATCAAACTCTTCAATTTAAGGTCTCGAGAATTGATGAGAGATCCCTTGCCGGACACACGATGTGCATCCGGTTTGGTCACTCACGTCAGGCTCATCCAAGGAGCTTGCGACGCAAGTGCCCGCACAAATTACCTGTTTCCCGATTGTTAGAGAGCATAAACCCGCGGGCAGGCCGCGGGCAGAACGCAAAGTATAGATGGTTTTTCACCGCGGTCAACACCCACGGAGAAAAATCTTTCTGCCCGCTTCTCAGGCCTGCACGATGACCTTGGCAACCCGGCGCTTGCCAACCTGGAAAACATGGCTTTCGCCCACGGAAATCTCGCGGCGACCGTCTTCCAGGCGCTCGCCATCGATGCGCACGGCCCCCTGACGGATCATGCGCAGAGCCTCCGAGGTGCTGCTCACCAGACCCGCCTCGCGCAGCACATGCGCCACGCCAAGGCGACCATCGCGCGCCTGCACCTCGAGTTCCGGCATGTCCTCCGGCAGCTCGCCACCGGCGAAACGCCGCTGGAAGGCATCGCGCGCGTCCGCGGCGGCAGCGGCGCCATGGAACCTCGCTACCAGCTCGACGCCAAGCCGGACCTTGATATCCCGCGGATTGGCACCAGCCGCCGCCGCCTCGCGCAGGGCGGCTATTTCCGCAACGGACTCAAAGCTGAGCAGCTCGTAGTAGCGCCACATCAGCTCGTCGGAGACGGACATGATCTTGCCGAACATCTCGCCGGGCGGATCGGTGATGCCGATGTAATTGCCGAGCGACTTGGACATCTTGTTGACGCCATCGAGCCCTTCCAGCAGCGGCATGGTCAGGACCACCTGCGCCGGCTGGCCGAAGGACTGCTGCAACTGGCGCCCGACCAGGAGGTTGAACTTCTGGTCCGTGCCGCCAAGCTCGACATCGGCCCGCAGGACCACGGAGTCGTAGCCCTGGACCAGCGGGTAGAGGAATTCATGCACCGCTATCGGCTGGCCGGCCTTGTAACGCTTGTGGAAATCATCGCGCTCGAGCATGCGTGCCACGGTGTGGCGTGCCCCCAGGCCCACCAGATCGGCCGCCGACATCTTGCCCATCCAGCGGGAGTTGAACTCGATCCGCGTCCGCTCGCGGTCGAGGATCTTGAATATCTGGCCGGCATAGGTCTCGGCGTTGCGCTGCACGTCCTCCACGGTCAGCGGCGGGCGCGTCGCATTGCGGCCGGTCGGATCACCGATCATCCCGGTGAAGTCGCCGATCAGGAAGATGACCTCGTGGCCCAGCTCCTGGAACTGGCGCATCTTGTTGATGAGCACGGTATGCCCGAGGTGCAGGTCGGGAGCGGTGGGGTCGAAACCGGCCTTGACCCGCAGCGGGCGCCCCTCGCGCAGCCTGGCCAGCAGCTCGGCCTCGACCAGGACCTCCTCGGCACCGCGGCAGATCTCGGTCAGTTGTGTTTCAGCGGGCAACATCGGCTGGTCCAGGTCAGGCGGGCAGCGGCTGCGGAGGATAACGAATTCACCCGAGCGGGTCATCCGCAGGGCATTTGACGGCAATTATGCCGATCCACTCACAAAACAACGGTTTTCCGTGTTGACCCGGTGCTGCAGCGACGTCGATAATCGCGCCCTTGCAAGAGGCCAGCTGCCACCTGCGTGGGTGTGGATGGTCAAGGCACCTGTCCAGCAGGCCAGGTGAGGGGCGTGGCAGGCCGCGGGGGCGCGAGCCGGCCACCAGATCGCAGCGGAGGCAATGTGTCCAGATTTCGTGGAATCCTGCGTCAGGCGGCAGCTGCCGCAAGCACCCGCAACGGCCGACGCCTGCCCTGGTTCGCCATCGGCCTCAGCCTGCCACTGTTTTCACTCGGCTTCCTGGCACCTGCGGCCGGGCCCGCCTACCAGGACGCCCTGCGGCTGGACCTGGTCCTGAGCGAGCTGACGCCGGTATTCACCCTGCCCCTGCTCTTCAACTCATCCGACCTGGTCAAGGCCGGGGAATTCGGCCATCCGGACATCAGCGTCGATGGCAGCCGCGCCATCCGCGTGGAAATCCGCCGCGGTGACACGCTGGAGCGCATCTTCCGCCGCGAAGGCCTCGACACCGCCCAGCTCGGTGCACTTCTGGCGCCGGCGGCGGCGCGGGAGAACCTGCGCATCCTGCACCCGGGGGACGAGCTGCGCATGCGCCACGACGGGCCGACGCTGCTTGCCATCAGCCGCAAGCTGGACACCTTCCGCACGCTGGAAATCACCCGCGAGGGCGAGGGCTTCGATGCCAGGGTCACGGAGCTGTCCTATGAAACACGGGCTGCCCGCACCCACGGCGAGATCCGCAGCTCGCTGTTCGGGGCCGCAGCCAAGGCCGGAATCGCCGATTCGACGATCATGAAGCTGGCCGGCATCTTTGCCTCGCAGATCGACTTCGTGCTCGACCTGCGCGAAGGCGATTCCTTTGCCGTCGTCTACGAGGAAAAATGGCACGACGGCGAGAAGCTCGAGGAAGGCGAGATCCTTGCCGCGGAATTCATCAACCAGGGCAAGGCGCACCGCGCGGTGCGCTACCAGGCCGCGGACGGCCATGTCGGTTACTACACTCCGGATGGCCTCAGCCTGCGCAAGGCCTTCGTGCGTGTTCCACTCGCCTTCTCGCGCATCAGCTCGGACTTCAACCTGAGCCGCAAGCACCCCATCCTGAACCGGATCCGGGCACATACCGGGGTGGACTATGCAGCGCCAACCGGTACGCCCATACGCGCCCCGGGCGACGGCAAGGTCGCGTTCAGCGGCCGCAAGGGCGGCTATGGCAATGCCATCATCCTCGAGCATGGCAACGGCATCACCACGCTCTACGGGCACCTCTCCCGCTTCGCCAAGGGCATCAATGCGGGGCGCAGGGTCAGCCAGGGCGACATCATCGGCTACGTGGGCGCCACGGGCCTCGCCACCGGGCCGCACCTGCACTACGAATACCGGGTCAACGGCAAGTACATGAACCCGCGCACCGTCAAGCTTCCCGAAGGCTCCACCCCGCTGGCCGCCGGCGAGCGCGAGCGCTTCAGGGAGATGAGCGCGCCTATCCTGCAGCAGCTGGACGACGGCGGCGACATGCTGGCCAACAGCCAGCCAGACAAGGCAAGCGCCAGCCAGCGGACCTGAGACAATCCACTTGGCCCGCTCCCGCGGGCCGCACCACCGGCCTCAGCCATGGCCTGCGAGACCGTCGCCAGGGTGATGATCAGGCATGCTGGCGGGCGGCCATGGGCATCATCCAATCCCTTCCCTTCCGGCACGACATCAGCCACGAGCTGAGCGCGCTGGCATTCCACCGGCGCGTCCTGCACCAGGCCACGGATGCCGCGATGCCGCTGCTCGAGCGACTGAGGTTCCTGTGCATCGCCGCCGATAATCTCGATGGATTCCTCGAGACTCGCCTGGGCTGGCTCAGGCAGCGTGCCAGAACAAATCTCGCGACCGCCGATGATGGCGGCCTCGCACCGGCCGAGCTGCTGCACGAGGTCGGGCAGCGCAGCCGGGAACTGCTTGGCGAACAACACCACCTCCTCGACGAGGAGCTGCTGCCTGCGCTGCGTACGGCCGGCATCCGCCGCCTGCGCCCGGCGGACTGGTCCGCGGGCCAGCGCGACCGGCTCCACGCATGCTTCAGCCGCGAGCTGGCCCCCCGCCTGCTCCTGCACCCCCTGGATGCGGCATCCGCCCTGCAGCGCTTGCCCGGCAGGGGCGTCCACTTCATCGTCGACCCGGGCGAGGCCCGTGGTCCGGAGCCTGCCGGCCGCCCCATCATCATCCAGGTGCCCCGCGACCTGCCGTTCCTGATCCACCCGGCAGCAGGGGCTTCCGACAGCGGGGCCGGCGACTTTGCCTGCCTGCCCGATGTGATCGAGACCTTCGTGGGCGAGCTCATCGCGGGCGCCACCACCGGCAACTGCCACCGCTTCCGGCTCATCCGCAACAGCAGTCTCCACGGCACCGGCGCGGACATGGGCCTGCCCCCGGCAATCACCCCACGGGACCCCGGCCAGCCGGGAGCCGCCGCGAGGCTCGAACTGGCGCATGGCTGCCCTGCGGCACTCGGCGCCCTGCTGCTGGAAAGGCTCGAGCTGGAGCCCGCCGACCTCTGCCCTCTTGAAAAACCCCGAGAATTTGGCCGTTTCATCGCGCTGTACGAACTGCCCGGCCATCCGCAGCTGCGCTACCCGCCCTTCACGCCCGGCATGCCGCGGCAGCTCGCCGGGGGAAAAGACCTGCTGGCAGCCATCCAGGCCGGGGACATCCTGCTGCACCATCCCTTCGAGTCCTTCGGGCCGGTGATGGACTTCATCCGCCGCGGCAGCGAGGACCCCGGCGTGGAGGCCATCCAGCTGACCCTGTACCGCAGCGGCCAACGCTCGCCCATCATCGACAGCCTGGTGGCGGCGGCCCGGGCGGGGAAGCAGGTGACGGTGTTCGTCGAGCTGCGGGCACGCGACGATGAGGCCGAGAACACCAGGCTCGGCCGCCGCCTGCAGGATGCCGGCGCCAAGGTCGTCTACGGCATCGTCGGCCACAAGATCCACTGCAAGATGGCGCTGCTGGCACGCCGCGAGGGCGATGCGCTGCGCCACTATGTCCATCTCGGCACCGGCAACTACCACCCCGGCACGGCCCGCCAATACACCGATTACGGACTCCTCAGCGCCGACCCGGTGCTGGCGGCGGAAGTGCACCAGGCATTCCTGTCCCTCGTCCGCCGGCAGCCGCCACCGCCGTTCCGGCGCCTGATGCAGGCGCCCTTCACGCTGCACCGGGAGATGCTCGCACTCATCGGGAGGGAAACCGCCATTGCCGCCGCCGGCGGCCGCGGGCGCATCATCGCCAAGCTCAATGCCCTCGACGAGCCCGGGATCATCCGTGCCCTGTACCGGGCCTCCGCGGCCGGCGTGGCCATCGATCTGATCGTGCGCGGGGTGTGCTGCCTGCGCCCGGGCATCCGCGGCCTGTCCGAGAACATTCGGGTGCGCTCGATCATCGGCCGCTTCCTCGAGCATTCCCGCGTCTACTATTTCCATGCCGGCGGCACCGGGCGGCTGTATCTCTCCAGCGCGGACTGGATGGAGCGCAATTTCTTCCGCCGCGTGGAGCTGTGCTTCAGCATCGAGGACGCGGCTGTGAAGCGACGCCTGCACGAAGACCTCGAGGCCTGGCTCGGCGATGAGCGCGAAGCGTGGGAGCTGCAGCCTGACGGCAGCTACCTGCCACCGCGCCCGCGCGACGGGGAAAGCGCGGTGGCCGCACAGACGGCGTTGCTGCGCCGCCTCGGCGCCGGCAGTCCTTCAGCGGCCGACTGCTGATCGGGCGCCGCTCACCCCGCTGGCGGCGACTGCTCCGGCGGTGCCGGCTGCCAGGGAAAGGACTCCACGCTGGCACCCACCCCGGCGGTGACGGGCATGAGGCGGATCACGATGCGCTCGGGCGCGAAGTCGTCCGGCAGGCGCAGCTCGGCGCTGACGGCCTGGAAATAGCGGAAGTCGAAATCCCGCGGCAGCGCCTTCGCACCCAGTTCGGGGCTATCGGCATCGAGGCTGGCGAAACGTCCTGCGCGCCTGCCCTCGATCCGCAACTGCAGCCGGCCGCGCACCGGGGCCTGCAGCTGTTCGATGCTGGCCAGGGTGAAGCGGATGCGGCTGCTGCCATCCGCCAGCGCCTCCCGGGAAAACTCCCGTACCCGCAACTTGCCCCGTCCCGCGCCGCCGACGATGCCCCGGTAAAAAGCCAGCTCTTCCTGTTGTTCGAGCAGCCTGTCCTGCAGCCCGGACAGCTGCGACTCGACCTGCAGGCAAGCCTCGCGGTCGACCAACGCATCGGTCTCGAGGCGCACGGCCGCCTGGCGCAGCTGGTGATTTTCCTCCGCAAGCGCCGAGACCCTGCCCTCGAGCTCCTGCTGGAGCGCCCTGGCCGCGGGAATGTCATGGCCGGCACGCCAGCGGCCCAGCTGGAACGCAAGCGCCAGCAGGAGCAGCGCCGCCAGGCCGAGGATCAGCAGCATCCTCATGGGCGGATATCGCGACTCCCCCCGGTTGCCCGCCCGGCAGATGGCTCACCGGCCGTCCGCGAGCCGCCAGGCCGCCGGCCACTGCGGCGGCGGTGGCACCTCGATCGGCGCCAGCAGGGGGGCGAGCTCAGCCAGCGCACGGGCATAGACCCTGCGCTTGAAGTGGATCACTTCCTCGACGGGCTGCCACCACGACACCCAGCGCCAGCGGTCGAACTCAGGCCGCGAGGTGGTGTCGCCCCGCAACTGCGCCTTGTCGGCACGCAGCCGGAGGAGAAACCAGCGCTGCTTCTGGCCGATGCACAGCGGCAGCGCATCGCGGCGGACGAAGCGCTCCGGCAGGCGATAGCGCAGCCAGCCGCGGGTCCAGCCGATGATCTCCACATCACGCATGCCGAGGCCGATTTCCTCGCCCAGCTCGCGGTACATCGCCTGCTGCGGCGATTCGCGCCTGCCGATGCCACCCTGCGGGAATTGCCAGCCGGACTGGCGAATCCGGCCACCCAGCAACACCTGTCCCGACTCATCGCTGAGGATGATGCCGACATTGGCCCGGTAGCCTTGTGAGTCGATGCGGTCCACGTGCGCCCCGCCCGTTGATGCAGGCACGGGCATTGTTCCACAAAGCCGCGGCCGCACAAAAGTCGCGATGCAACGCCGGGCGCGCGGGGGGATTCGCTACACTGCGAGCCCCGCAAACGGACCGCCCAGGGACCCATCATCCGATGCGCATGCGTCCATCCACGCTGATCGCCATTCTCGGCCCGGCCGCCCTGCTGGGCCTGCTGCTGGCCGTCAGCTTCGGCAGCGGCGCCGTGGGACCACGCGAGGTGCTGGCACTGCTCGATGGCAGCGCCGACGACACCATCCGCCAGGTGGTACTGGAGCTGCGCCTGCCGCGTGCGCTGGCTGCCTTCGGCACCGGTGCCGCGCTGGCGCTGGCCGGTGCGCTGATGCAGGTGCTGCTGCGCAACCCGCTGGCCGATCCCTACATCCTCGGCACCTCGGGTGGCGCCGCGGCCTTCACCCTGGCAGCCATGCTGGCCGGGGCCAGCGGCATGTTCGTCGATGCCGCAGCGCTGGCCGGTGCGCTGGCCAGCACGCTGCTGGTCTTCGCGCTGGCGCGCCGCGGCCAATGGACGCCCGAGCGCCTGCTGCTCACCGGCGTGGTGGTGGCGGCAGGCTGGAGCGCTCTCGTCAGCCTGCTGCTGGCCGTCGCCCCGGAGCGCAACCTGCGCGGTGCGTTGTTCTGGCTGATGGGGGACTTCGCCTTTGCCGATGATGCAAGGGCATGCCTGCTCATCGCCGCCGCGGGCACCATCGGCTGCTTCGCGCTCGGCCGCGCGCTGAACGTGCTGGCAGCGGGGGACCAGCAGGCGGCCCTGCTCGGGCTGCCGGTGCGCGGCATGCGCATCGGCATCTATTTCCTCACCGCCATCCTGACCGCTGCCGCCGTCACCACGGCCGGCACGGTCGGTTTCGTGGGCCTGGTGGTGCCGCACCTGGTGCGGCTGCTGGCAGGCGCGGACCACCGCATCGTGGTGCCGGGTGCGGCACTGGCCGGTGGCACCTTGCTGGTGCTGGCGGACATGGTCGCGCGCACCGTGCTGGCCCCGCGCCAGCTGCCGGTCGGCGCCATCACCGCCCTGGTGGGGGTGCCGCTGTTCCTGTTCCTGCTGGAGCGCAGCCAGCGCGCGACGATCTAGCGGCGGCAGGCCGCCGGCAGCTCAACCGCGCTGCGCGAGATAATCCCGGCCCTGCTCCATCAGCCCGACGAAGGCCTGCTCGTCGGCCGCACGCACGATGCCGGCCAGCCGCTGCACGGCACCGAGCAGCTCTTCCAGGGCTCGCAGCCCGTGCGGATTCAGGCTCTGGATCTCGAAATACAGATGCGGGCTTTCCCGCACCACCCGCGCCGCCACCTCGAGCTGGGCATCGAAGGTGGTGCTGGACAGCTTGGCCAGCCGCGGGGCGGTTTCCCCGCTTTCGGCCAGCACCGCCGCAAAGGCGATATTCAGCGCATGCGAGAGGCCGAGCACATAGGCAACCAGCCGGTCGTGCTCGTCGAGCGGCATCTCGATCTGCCGCGCCATGGTGGAGGCAAACAGCTGGCGGGCCTCGTGCACGGCGCTGGGCTGGCCGACATCCATGAACAGCACGTGGCGGCCCGACAGCAGCACTGTATCGGGGCCGAACATCGGGTGGATCGATGCCACCTGGCAGCCGCTGGCAGCCAGCCGCCTCAGCGTCGGCACCAGCGGGCTTTTCAGCGAACCCACATCGAAGACCAGCCCCCGGTGCCCGCGCCCGGCCATCGCCTCGAGGACACCTGCGGTGATGCCGAGCGGGGTCGCCACCACCGTCACGGCAAAGGCATCGGGCAGCTGCTGCCAGTCGGCCACGTGCTTGTAGCCGCGGGCAGGTCCGGCCGGATCGGCGATGGTGACGTCAAAGCCCTGCGAGTCGAGGAATTCGGCAAACCACAAGCCCATCTTGCCGCGGCCACCGATGACCAGCGCCCGCTGCCCCCGCCCGGTGCCTTCGGCACGCACGCGGGCCTGCTCCTGCGTGGTCAGCGAGGAACGGATCAGCAAGCCGATGACCTGCTCGGCAATCTGTGGCGCAACGCCCACCTCGGCGGCATGGGCACGGGCGGCATCGATGACCTGCTTCTCGCGGCCGAAGTCGCGGGTGGCCAGTCCCCCGGCGCGCTTCACCGCGCCGATCTCCCGGCTCAGGGCCTGGCGCTCGGCCACCAGATCGATGACCTGCCGGTCGATGGCGGCAAGGCGTGAACGAAGCTGCTCGAGGCTCATGGACGATGGTCGTGCGGGAGGTGGGGCTGTTTTACCGGTCGCTGCCCGCCCGCGCAAGCCGGCGGTGGTGACTGCGAATGACGCTCACTACAATCGCCGGCCAGCGCCGGATCCCGGCCGCTCTGGCAGGGGTAACAGGCAAGGATGATGGTGGCGAAAGCAAGGCTGAGGACGACGGGACTGACTGCCGTGCTGGCGCTGATGACACTGGTGGCCACCACGGCAAGCGGGAGCGAAGCGCGCTGGCTTGAACTGCAGCAGGCTGCGGACATCGATATCGCCACGGCGCCCGGTGGCGTGCGCGTCATCAGCCTGGCCGGACGGCTCTGGCAGCTGCCGGCGGATGGCAGCGCCGCCACCGCCATCACCCCGCCCGGCGTCCATGCACGCCATCCGGCCTTCTCCCCCGATGGCGGCATGCTCGCCTACGAGGCGCTGCAGGACGGTCATTTCCAGGTGATGGTCGCAGCGGCCGATGGCAGCCACCCGCGCCAGCTCAGCAGCGGGCCCTGGCACCACCTGGCACCCGCGTGGTCCGCCAGCGGCAGGCAGCTGGCGGTGTCCAGCAACCGCGGTGGCGACTACGGCATCTGGCTGCTGCAGATCGACAGCGGCGAGCTCCGCCAGCTCAGCTTCGATCGCGGCGACGAGTTCGACCCGGCCTGGGCACCCGAGGGCGAGGACCTGGCCTACATCAGCGAGGAAGCGGGTCGCAGCAGGCTGGTGCTGCATGCGCCAGGCCAGGCGCGCCAAGTCCTGGTAGAGGGCAGCGCGCCCCTGTACAGCCCCGCATGGCGTCCCGATGGCAGCCTCATCAGCTTCGTCAGCGCAGAGCCGGCGGGCGGACGGCTCAACATGGTGATCCTCTCCACGCCACCCGTGGTCAAGCCGCTGGTGCGCGGCGAGCGGGCGGCACTCGGCAGCATGGCCTGGCCGGACCGCGACCGCTTCCTGTACGCGGCGGATGGCCGGCTGCACGAGCGCCGCTTCGGGATGCTCGATGGAGCGCAGCAGCTGCCTCTGCAGGCCAGGGTCGGGATACGGACTGCGGCAGGGCCTCCCCAGCGCCACCTGTCTCCCGTCGACGAGGAATACCACGCGCAGGCCATCGCGGGATTCACCACGCTGCCCGACGGGCACCTGGTGGTGGCCGCACTGGGCGATCTGTGGGAACTCGATGCCGACGGCCGGCCACTGCGCGCCCTCACCCGCGATGCCTTCGTCGATCGCGACCCGGTTGCCAGCCGGGATGGCCGCTGGCTGGCCTACACCTCCGATCGCAGCGGCAGTCCGCAGGTCTGGCTCATGGACCTGGCCAGTGGCGGCAGCCGCCAGCTCGGCAGCGCAGCGGGAGTGGCCTCCCGCCCGGCCCTGTCTCCCGATGGCCGCTACGTGGCCTGCCTGGTCGATGCGCCGGATGGCAGCGGCCAGCAGCTGAAGCTCATTGCCCTGGCGGACGGCGGCAGCCGCGAGCTTGCCAGCGGCCTTGCTGCGGCCGGCACCCCCAGCTGGTCGCCGGACGGCACGCGCATCGCCGTGGTGCAGGACGAGGGTAGCAGCCGGCGCCTGTTGCTGTATCCGGCGGATGCCGGCGGCGGCTTGCGCCGCATCTTGCTGCCCACGGCGGCGGCCGCTGCCGGGCGCAACGAGACGTCATGGTCGGCCGATGGCCGCTGGCTCGCGATCGCCTCGGCAGCCGGCATCCGGGTGCTGCCGGTGCTGGAGGACGGCCTGGTCGGCGCCGACTGGCAGGCGCGCCACGAGGCCCCGGTGCAGTGGCTGCACTGGCAGCACGATAGCGGCGCGCTGCTGTTCGCCGACGGACAGGGGCTGGCGCAGCTGGCCGGAGACGGCTCCGTGCGACGCATCCCGGTGAACCTGGACTGGCGCCCGCTGCGCAACCAGGGCCGCATCGTGATCCGCGCCGGCCGCCTGTTCACCGGCCTCGACGAGGGCTACCGGTACGACCAGAAGGTGGTCATCGAGGGTGAGCGCATCACCGAGGTCGGGCCGTGGAGCGATGCGGGGCTCGAGGGGAGCAGCTTCATCGATGCCCGGCAGCAGACCGTGATGCCGGGTCTCATCGATCTCGGCCTGCAGCTGCCGGAGGCTGCCGGCGAGCGCCTCGGCCGCCAGCTGCTGGCCTTCGGCATCACCACGGCACAGGCATTCGGTCCATCCGCCGCCGGCATCCGCGAGGTCGTCGAGCGCTGGCAGCTGCACGCAGCAGGCCCGCGCTTGCTGCAGGGCCTGCAGTGGTGCCCCGACCGCGACCAGGCCCCGCACGAACGCATGGTCGCGGCAGGCGCGCTGCAGCTGTGCCCGGAGGCTGCCCTGCAGGCTGCCCCACGCCCCACGCCATCGCCGCCGGCGCAACCGCTGTGGTCGGCGCACTGGCTGGCGGCGGTAAGCGGGGACATCACCGCCATCGGCCCGGTGGTCCCGGGTCTCGGCCGCTCCGCCGATGGTGCCTTCAGGGCCCTGCTGCCTCCCTACCAGGACGCACTCGACATCATGATCCACGCGGGCACGATCCTGATTCCCGATCTGGCTGCCCTCGGCCTGCCGGTACTGATCGAGGAGCAGCCCGGGCTGCTGGCGGCACCGCAGTACCAGGCGCTGGTCGGCGCAGCGGAGCGGGCCGCGGCCAGCGCCGGCTGGCAGGCCATCATGCGCAGCCAGGGCGCCTCGCGCCGCGCCTGGCTGCGCGATACGCAAGGCTGGCTTGGCCGCTACCTTGCCGGTGGCGGCCGGCTGGCTGCAGCCAGCGGCGCACCCGCCGTGCCCTACGGGCTGGGGCTGCATGCACAGCTGCGCCTGATGCAGGTGGCGGGCCTGCCGGCGGGGCGCCTGCTGCGTGCGGCAACCAGCGAGGCCGCCCATGCCCTCGGCCTGCAGGACGAGATCGGCAGCATCGCCACCGGCCACCGCGCCGACCTGCTGTTCATCGATGGCGATCCGCTTGCCGACCCGCAGCAACTCTTGCGGATCGGCATGGTGATGACCGACGGCCTGGGCCGCACGCTCCCCACCCTGATGCCGACCAGCCCGGCACCCTGATCGTTGGAAAAATTTACAGCCCCGCCGGCCCTGAAAACCCCGGCAGCCGCAGGCCAGGACCGCCCGACGACGGGTCCACGATGGGTGCACGGACGACGGAGACGCTGCACAGGCCGCTGCAGCGCCTATTGGTCCGACGGATCGCGCGATGAGCGAGCGCTCCCCGGCAACGCACACGAACAAGAATCGGAACAATATCGGTGTCGCATTTCTTTACACATTGCTGACATTTTACACATCAAGAACAAGCTGCCGACAAGTATCTGATTGTTTCTACAAGATATTCCAGTAGTGGCACAGCTATTGCTTCGTATTCCACGCGCACAAAAAAGGTTTCCATCAGTGGTAGCAGTGTTCGACATCTGAAGCCAGACATCGAAGCCAGAAGACGCAGACAAGAAGAACAACAAGCAGAAGCAAGAAGTAGAAGCAGCGCACGACACAAGAAAAGCAACAAGAGCCACCACGGCGCCGCTGAGACGGAAACCGGATTCGCGACAACAACAAAAACCCGTGTCAAAACCCCGCTGATCATGCGGGGTTTTTTTTCGCCTGCCACAATCCCCCCATGGCAGCTTCCCTCGATACCTTCGAGCTCGGCATCAGCGCAGGAGCGCGGCTGCTGGTGAGCGACCTCAGCCTCAGCCTGCCCGCCGGCAGCCTGGTGGCCATGCTCGGCCAGAACGGCGTCGGCAAGACGCTTACCCTGCACGCGCTGGCGGGCCTGCGCGCCCCCGCCAGCGGCGAGGTACGCATCGGCGGAACCGACATCCGGCGGCTGGGCCTCCGCGAACGCGCCCGGCGCCTGGGCCTGCTGCTGCAGCAGCAGGATGACCCCTTCCCGACCACCGCGCTGGAAACCGCGCTGATGGGCCGTCATGCCCATCTGGGCATCTGGCAGTGGGAGACCGGCGAGGACCAGGCGCTCGCCCGCACTGCGCTGGCAGCCATGGGGCTGGCGGGGATGGAAGGACGCTTCTGCGCCACGCTCTCCGGGGGCGAGCGTCGCCGGGTGGGGATCGCCGCGCTGCTGGTGCAGGACCCGGGCATCTGGCTGCTCGACGAACCGCTCAACCACCTGGACCCCTGCCACCAGCTGCTGGTGCTCGAGACGCTCTCGCAACTTGCCGCCTCCGGCAGGACCGTCATCGCCAGCCTGCACGATCCCGTACTGGCGATGCGCCACTTCCACAGCGCGCTCCTGCTCCACGGCGACGGCCGCTGGCAATTCGGCCCGGTCGCCACCCTGCTCGATGCGGCCACGCTTGCCGCGCTGTATGGCGTGGATTTCGCCGCCTACCAGGGACCGGGCGGCACGGTGATGCTGCCCGCGCCGCGCGCGGGCAGCCGCACGCCCGCCTTGACCGCCGGCGGACCCGGCCGCTAAGGTTCGCGCCGGTCCTGCAGGTGCCTGGTGACGATCCGCGCCATCGGGTTGAACGGGAAGACGGTGCGCCGGAATCCGGCAAGGCCGTCGCTGCCCCCGCAACGGTAGGCGAAGGAACGGGTGGTCACGCTGGCCACTGTGCGGCAACGCATGGGAAGGCGATCACCCCGGAG
>JACFNV010000064.1:0-11301 GCA_019454675.1 Gammaproteobacteria bacterium
CATCCCCGGCCCGCTGCGCGACCGCATGGAGATCATCGAGCTGCCGGGCTACACCCAGGAGGAAAAGCTGGAGATCGCCCGCCGCTACCTGGTCAGGCGCCAGCTGGCCGCCAATGGCCTCGACGAGGCACGGGCACAGATCGACGACGAGGCCCTGCGGCTCATCATCAGCGGCTACACGCGGGAAGCCGGCGTGCGCAACCTCGAACGCGAGATCGGCAGCGTGCTGCGCAACGCCGCGGTACGCATCAGCGAGGGGCAGGCCGAGGCGGTACGCATCAGCGCCGATACCGTCGCCGAGGTGCTGGGTGCCTCGCGCTTCGAGCCCGAAGTGGCCCTGCGCACCGCCACCTCGGGCGTGGCCACCGGGCTGGCATGGACCCCGGTGGGCGGCGACATCCTGTTCGTCGAGGCCACCACCGTGCGCGGCAAGGGCGGGCTGACGCTCACCGGCCAGCTGGGCGAGGTGATGAAGGAAAGCGCACAGGCCGCCGTCACCCTGGTCAAGTCACGGGCCGACAGCCTGGGCCTGGCCGACTACCGCTTCGACGAGCACGACCTGCACATCCACGTCCCTGCCGGCGCCATCCCCAAGGACGGCCCCAGCGCCGGCGTGGCCCTGTTCACCGCGGTGGCCTCGCTGCTGAGCCGGCGCAAGGTGCGCAGCGACGTGGCGATGACCGGCGAAATCAGCCTGCGCGGCCTCGTGCTTCCGGTGGGCGGCATCAAGGAAAAGGCCCTTGCCGCGCTGCGCGCCGGGATACACACCGTGCTGCTGCCCTCGCGCAACCGCAAGGACCTCGAGGACATCCCCGAGAGCGCCAGGGAGAAGCTGGAGTTCATCTGGCTGGAAACCGTGGATGACGTGCTCCGGCATGCGCTGGAGTGAGCCGGTTTCCCGCTGGCGGCAAGGCCGGTGGAAAGGGTGCGCGGCAGCGTCCCTGCCGCCGCGCGGATCCGGCACGAGGCGATGGATCCGCGGCAAACCATAGCCCGCCTGGCGCCGCCATGCCGTGACGGCCCTCACGGCCCGGCGACATGACGCGACGGAACGGCCCGGGTTCCTGTCCCGGGCCGTTCCGCCGCTTCAGGCGCTGGCGCTGCGTGGCGAAGTGGCCGTGCGGGTGGTGCGATAGCCCCAGCGCCCGGCACGCCGTTCATTGAGTTGCCCGACGATCTGCTCGGCGGCGCTCTTCACTGCCGTGGAGTTGCCCTGCAGATAGCCATTGATGGCATTGGCGCCCTGATGGATGGTGTAGCGGTGCCAGTTCCGCCCCGCCGCACCATTCGGTGCCTCGGCACGCTCGATGGACACCAGCCGGAAGGGTTCGGGCTGGGCGACTGCCTTGGCATCGGCCTTCTCGGCCACCTTGGCGTTGTTCTTCTTTGTACGTTCACTGGCCATGAGCAATACCTCGACGCACCAGCCGGGTGGCCGGACAGGGCGCTTGCATGGGGTCTGCCGGGGAGGGAGACGCTGGAAATACAGCTGCGTAGTGTAGCAGTTATCGCGTCACCAGACAAGGAACGAAAATACAAGTTATTGTTTTTGAAATATTATCCTGAAAATTCGAGGAATCCGCTCCGCCGCCGGAGCACATCCGCACCGGGCCCGTGGCACCCGTCGGCGCCGGCAGCTTCGATGAGCGGAAACAACGACCACGACCACGACCACGACCACGCGCTCGCTGCCGGTGGCAGCGGCCAACTGCAGCACGGCGGGCAGCCGGTGGCCGTGCCTCGTATAATGCCCTGTTCACTTGCAACCTTGGCCCCTTCGATGTCAGCCGCCGATCGCCTGCGCAATATCGCCATCATCGCCCACGTCGACCACGGCAAGACCACGCTGGTGGACCAGCTGCTCAGGCAGTCGGACACCCTCGAGGACCGCTTCGTGCTGCCCGACCGCGCCATGGACTCGGGCGACCTCGAGCGCGAACGCGGCATCACCATCCTCGCCAAGAACACCGCGATCCGCTGGGGCGAGTGGCGCATCAACATCGTCGACACGCCGGGGCATGCCGACTTCGGCGGCGAGGTGGAGCGGGTGCTGTCGATGGTCGACAGCGTGCTGCTGCTGGTCGATGCGGTGGACGGACCGATGCCGCAGACCCGCTTCGTCACCCAGAAGGCCTTTGCCCGCGGCTTCACGCCCATCGTCGTCATCAACAAGGTGGATCGTCCCGGCGCCCGCCCCGACTGGGTGCTCAACCAGACCTTCGATCTCTTCGACCGCCTCGGCGCCAGCGACCGGCAGCTGGACTTCCCGGTCATCTACGCATCGGCCCTGAACGGTTATGCGGGGCGCAACCCCGACGTGAGGTCGGGCGACATGACGGCGCTGTACGAGGCGATCGTCACGCACGTACCGCCGCCGCCGGTGGACGAGAACGGCCCGCTGCAGCTGCAGGTCTCCAGCCTCGGCTACGACACCTATGTCGGCGTGCTGGGCGTCGGGCGCATCAGCCGCGGCACCGCCACCCCCAACACCCCCATCAGCGTCGTCGCCGCGGACGGCAGCAGCCGGCAGGCACGGCTCGGCGAGCTCTACGGCTTCCTCGGCCTGACGCGCGTGCCGGTGGCATCGGCCGGTGCCGGCGACATCGTCGCCTTCAGCGGCATCGAGAAGCTGCACATCTCGGATACGCTGTGCGACCGCAATGCACCGGAAGCCCTGCCGCCGCTGCAGGTGGACGAGCCCACCATCAGCATGACCTTCCAGGTGAACAACTCGCCCTTCGCCGGGCGCGAGGGCAAGTACCTGACCAGCCGGCAGATCCGCGCGCGGCTCGACCAGGAGCTGCTGCACAACGTGGCGCTGCGGGTGGAGGACACGGACGACGCCGACAGGTTCAAGGTCTCCGGCCGCGGCGAGCTGCACCTGTCCGTGCTCATCGAGAGCATGCGGCGCGAGGGCTACGAGCTTGCCGTCTCGCGGCCCGAGGTCATCGAGCAGGAAATCGACGGCCAGCGCTGCGAGCCCTGGGAACAGCTGACGGTCGACTTCGACGAGGACCACCAGGGCGCAGTGATGAGCCGCATCGCCGAGCGGCGTGGCGAACTGCTCGCCATGCAGCCTGACGGGCGCGGCCGGCTGCGGCTGGACTACCGCATCCCGGCGCGCGGCCTGATCGGCTTCCGCAACGAATACCTGACCGCCACCTCCGGTACCGGTCTCATCTACCACGTCTTCGACGGCTATGCGCCGCGGGTGCCGGTGACCATCGGCCAGCGCATCAACGGCGTGCTGATCTCCAACGTGGCCGGCAAGGCGCTGGCCTACGCGCTCTTCAACCTGCAGGACCGCGGCCGGCTGTTCATCGACCATGGCGAGGCCGTCTACGAGGGGATGATCATCGGCGTCCACAGCCGCGGCAACGACCTGGTGGTCAACCCCACCAAGGGCAAGCAGCTGACCAACATCCGCGCGGCGGGCTCCGACGAAAACATCCTGCTGACGCCACCCGTCCGCTTCTCGCTGGAGCAGGCGCTGGAGTTCATCGATGACGACGAGCTGGTCGAGGTGACCCCCACCAGCATCCGCCTGCGCAAGAAACTGCTCACCGAGAACGAGCGCAAGCGCGCCGCACGCCTGCTCGCCTGAGCGGCGGCCACCGGCAGGGAGGACACCCAGGCATGGCAACACCGGCGGAACAGGCGCGCAATCGCCCGAAGGGGAAGTCGCTGCGCCCGCTGCTGGAGCTGGTGCCCTACCTGAAGCCCTACCGCGGCACGCTGCTGCTGGCGATCCTCGCGCTGCTCTCGGCCTCCGGGCTGATGCTCTCCCTGCCCATGGCCGGCAAGTACGTGATCGACCACGGTTTCGCCGCCGAGGGGCGGGGCAACATCGACGTCTACTTCACCGGCTTCGCCCTGCTGGTGGTGGCCTTCTGCGCCTGTGCGGCGCTGCGCTACTACCTGCTGGCCTGGGTTGGCGAGCGGGTGGTGGCCGATATCCGCGACCGCATCTATGCGCATGTCATCCGCCTCGACCCGCCCTTCTTCGAGGTGACGCGCACCGGCGAGGTGCTCTCGCGGCTGACCGCGGACACGACGCTGATCCAGTCCATCGCCGGCGTCAATTTTTCGATGGTGTTGCGCTCGCTGGTGCAGCTGCCCGGTGCGCTGGTGCTGCTGGCGCTCACCAACATCCACCTCATGGGCATCATCGTGCTGTTCATCCCGGCGGTCATGGCCCCGGTGATCCTCATCGGGCGCAAGGTGCGCAGTCTCTCGCGCGCCTCGCAGGATCGCATCGCCGACACCAGCGCGCTGGCCAGCGAATCGCTCAATGCGGTGCAGATCGTCCAGGCCTTCACGGCGGAGCCGGAGCTGAGCGGGCGCTTCCGCGACGCGGTGGAGGCCAGCTTCACCACCGCCATCACGCGCACCCGGGTGCGCGCCTTCATGACCTTCATCACCTTCGTCGCGGTCTTCGGCGGCATCACCTTCGTCGTCTGGCTGGGCGCGCGCGCGGTGCTGGCCGGCGAGATGAGCTATGGCGAGCTGACCCAGTTCCTGCTGTACGCCATGTTCACCGCCACCTCCGCCGGCACCCTCACCGAGATGTGGGGCGAGGTGCAGCGTGCAGCCGGCGCCACCGAGCGCATGGTGGAGCTGCTCGAGGCACGGCCCGCGGTACGCAGGCCGCAGCAGCCGCAGCCCCTCCCCGCGTCCGGCCGCGGCCACATCCGCTTCGAGGGCGTCGGTTTCAGCTATCCCTCGCGCCCCGGGCGGCGCGCGCTCGACGGCTTCGATCTCGACATTCGCCCCGGCGAATGCATCGCCTTCGTCGGCCCCTCCGGTGCCGGCAAGAGCACCACCTTCCAGCTGCTGCTGCGCTTTTACGACCCGCAGGCCGGGCGCATCCTGGTCGATGGCGTGGACATCACCCGGGTGGATCCGGCGGAGCTGCGCACGCGCATCGGCCTCGTGCCGCAGGAGACCGTCATCTTCGGCGACTCCGCCCGCGGCAACATCCGCTTCGGCAGGCCCGCCGCCAGCGATGCCGACATCGAGGCAGCCGCCACCGCCGCGGTGGCCGACGACTTCATCCGCGAACTGCCCCAAGGCTACGACACCTTCCTCGGCGAGCGCGGCACGCGGCTCTCGGGCGGGCAGCGTCAGCGGATAGCCATCGCACGCGCCATCCTCAGGAACCCGCCGATCCTGCTGCTCGACGAGGCCACGAGCGCGCTGGATGCCGAGAACGAACGCCTGGTCCAGGAAGCGCTCGACCGGCTGATGCAGAACCGCACCACCATCATCATCGCCCACCGGCTGGCCACCGTGCTGAAGGCCGATCGCATCGTGGTGATGGACCAGGGGTGCATCGTGGACATCGGCACGCACGAGGAACTGGTGGCGCGCGAGCCGCTGTACGCGCACCTTGCCGAGCTGCAGTTCGGCGCGGCCGAACCCATCGGCGACGAGGGCGGGGGTGCCGCCCTCGCGGGGCTCGGCTGAGGCACCGGGAGCGGGAGATCAGCCATGGGATCATGGGGCATGTTGCTGGCCGCGGGCCTGACGCTGATGCTCTTCGGGCTCTTCATCCACTGGAGCGTCATCCTGGCGGGCGCCCTGCTGCCCTTCCTGCCGCTGGTGAGCGAGCTGCTGCGCCGGCGCCGGGGCCCGCCGCGCTGAGAGTCCGGCGCCGGATGACGCCGGCAGCGGGCGCACCGCCGGCCGCTCAGCGCTGCACGGCCGGCGCGTAGGGCTCGTTCTCCGCCAGGCACTCGCACAGCCGCCGGTAGACCCGCTCGAGCCCGGCGCGATCCGGCTCGGCGGGCAAGGCGCGGGTGATGCGCGTGGCCAGCGTGCCGTGGCGCAGGTAGTGCTCCAGCGCCCGCTCGGCCCGGGCATCCAGCCCGCCCGCCGCCGCGGCCTGCTCGACAAGCATCCCCCACACCTGCCCGATGCCGGCACTGCTGCCGTGCCAGCCGAGCGCCGCCAGGTAGCGGCCGTCATGCACCTCGGTGCGTTCGGCCCCGGCCACCGCGGCATCGAGATAGCGCGCGAGATCCGCCGTCCGCCAGGCCTGCAATGCAGCCGGATCGGCATGCTCCCCCGCGCACAGGCGGCGCAGGGTGGCCACCACCAGCTGCGCGAAGGCAAGATCCATCAGCGGGCATTCCTGCACATCCAGCACGCGGATCTCCAACGCCATGCGCGAGAACCGCGCAATGGCGCCACGGGCATTGACCCACTCGGCATCGAGCACGCCGCGTGGATCATGCAGCGCGATGTCCCGGCCGATGCGCCCGAGGATCTGCTCCCGGTAGCCGGCGATGTCGTAGACGGGCTCGGGGATCACCGCGCCGGTGACCGAGGGAATGCGCCGGCAGTTGTCGCGATAGACGGCAAGGCGGTTGTCGGCAAGCCCGGTGAGCCTGCCCTCGACGACCGGCGAGCTGGCGGCAAGCCCCGGCATCAGCGGCAGCAGGAAGCGGATCGCCGCATGCAGGACGGCAAACTCCGCATCATCGGCAAACGGCAGGTTGATGTGCATGCTCTGCAGGTTGGCCCAACCGTGCCCCCTGCAGGAAAAGATGCGGTCGAAGGTGTCGTAGACCTCGCGGTTGTGGTGCGGCCAGAGCCGCAGCTCGCGCAGCGGGTCCATCCAGGGATGCATGGCCGAGGGCATCAGCAGCAGCCCGCGTCCCGCCAGCAGTGCATTGGCCTTGCGGACCTGGGCATGGAAGGCTTCGGCCAGGCCATCGAGCCGCGATGATGGCTGCGCCAGCTTGAACTCGATGACGTGCAGGGCCAGCTCGTTGTTCCAGGCCAGCCCGCCCTCTTCGTACTCGTCGGTGGTCTCGCCCGCCGCCTCGGCCAGCAGCCAGTCGGCCTGCGGTGCCACGTCGAGGCTGCCGGCGCTGGCCAGCATGTACTCGAGCTCGATGCCGAAGCCCTGGAACAGCCGCAACATGTCCCGCCTCAGTGGCCGTTGCCGTCCCACGCGGCCTCGAGCCGCGCGCGGAACACCTGCATCACCGACGCATACAGCGCTTCGCCGAGTGCCTGGTCCTCGACACCGCGCTCCACGCTGGGGTTGTCATTGATCTCGATGAGCACGGGGCGCCCATCGACCTCCTTGATGTCGACACCATAGAAGCCGTCGCCGATGGCATTGGCCGCGCGCAGCCCCAGCGCCACCACCGCAGGCGGCGCATCCTCCACGCGCAGCGTCTCCCAGCGCCCGGCCGTCAACTTGCCCCCGGCCTGCTGCTTGTAGATCTGCCAGTGGTTGCGTGCCATGAAGTAGCGGCACACGTACAGCGCCTTGCGGTTGATCACCCCCACCCGCCAGTCGAAGGAGGTCGGCATGAATTCCTGCGCCACCACCAGGTCGCTGCGCTCGAGCAGCTGGCGCAGCGCGACGCGCAGCCCGGCGGCATCCTCCACCTTGATGACCCCGCGCGAGAAGCTGCTGTCGGGCTCCTTCAGCACGCAGGGCAATCCCAGTTGCGAGGCAACCTGGTCGATGTTGCGGCGATGGACGATCATGGTGCGCGGCACGGGAATCCCCAGCCGCAGCATGAGTTCGGCCAGGTAGACCTTGTTGGCGCAGCGGACGATGGAATCGGGATCGTCGATGACGACCAGCCCCTCGGCCCGCGCCCGGCTGGCAAAGCGGTAGGTGTGGTGGTTGACGCGCGTCGTCTCGCGGATGAACAGCGCATCGAACTCGGCCACGCGGCCAAAGTCGTCGGGGCCGATCATCTCCACCTCGAAACCCTGGGCCTCCGCCGCCTTCTCGAAGCGCCGCAGCGCCGGCAGATCGGAGGGTGGCGAGGCATCGGCCGGGTTGACGAGGATGGCCATCCGGTGCCGCGGTGCCGGCAGCCTGGGCGAGGGCATGCGCCGCGCGAAGTGCTGCCCGATGGCGTTGCGGAAGAATTCGCGCTGCGTGGCGGGGATGTCGCCTACCGGCATCGGCCGCAGGCCCTGCAGGCGCCATTTCGACCGCCGGTGGAAGCTCGCCTTGAGCAGCGGCACCGGGAACAGGTTGAACAGTGCCTTGGCCAGGCGCTGGAAGCGCGGCTCGGGGTGGTGGCCGAAGTAGACGGCAAGTTCGCAGCGCTCGCTCTCCAGCCCGCGCAGCGTGCGCTGCATCAGCTCGTCGAGCTCCTCGGTGGGGCGGATCAGCGCCGTGGACTTGATGTCCTGCATCGTCGGCACATCGGGCAGGGGGCGGTGGCCGCGCGCGGCCGCCAGCAGCGAGACGTAGTAGCCGCTTGCCTGATAGGCATAGGAATCGCAGAGGTTGTAGACCCGTGCCTGGCGCAGCACGCTGAAGCGCGCCTCGGTCAGGTAGGCGCGCGCAGCCACCACTTCGGCCGCCGGGAGCTGGAGTGGCCAGTCCCGCGGCTCGTCGACGACGATCAGCGTAGCCATCGGCGGCGCCTTGGCACCTCGATCACGAGCAGATTGGCGTCATAGGTGAGGCTGCCAAGGAACACTGCACCGATGAGCCGGTGCAGGTCCACGGAGTAATAGCGCTGTCCGCTGATGGGATTCCATTCGTAGGGATCGGCGACGTCAACCAGCCTGGTGGCGCGATCATAGCCCGACAGCACGACGAAATGTCCCACCGGTCGCCCCCGCACGTCATCGGCCACGTTGGTCTCCGGGATCTCGCGCCGCGCCTGGTACAGATAGGTTGCCGACAGCCCGGTCATCACCGGGACGCCACGGCCGAGGATGCGCCGGAGCAGCGCCGGGCGCAGGTCCTCGAAGCGCAGGCGGCCACCCAGCTCGAGGAAGCGGATGTAGGCCTCGCTGGCCAGCTGCAGCTTCGGCTCGTCCTTCTCCCGCGCCTGCTCGCGCAGCCGCGCCTTGAGGTCCGGCACCGGCAGCAGCGCCCAGGTGGGGTCGAACAGGTGCAGGTTGTAGGAGTACAGGGTGACGCGATAGCCGCGTGCGAGCGCATGGTTGGCGAGGAAGACATCGAGCGTGCCGCCCCCGCTGAGCGTGTCGACGCCGGCCATGACCTCGGCAAGGCCGGGATCGTCCCCGTAGTAGCGGTAGATGCCATGCAGGCAGGCTGGTCCGCAACTCTCCTCATCGGGCTGCGCGGCGATCTGGAACTGCAGCCGCTGGTGCATGGCTTGTCCTGGGGGATTCCGTCCGTGTACAGGGCGGACGCGGCGCAAAGACTAGACCAACCATCGCACGATGCAAGCGGCCGGCAGCCCCAGCTGGACTGTGACCAATTACACATAATCTGCAATCACCTCCCGATAGCATGTCATTCAGGTCCATTTCCCCCGGAGCGCGATGCGGGTCACGCCCATGCGCAGCCTTCGCCGCAAGATCCTTGCACTGGTCGCACTGGTCCTGATCCTCGTCCTGGCGGGCACGATCAGCGCCCTGCTGTACGCCGCCAGCCACGACCTGCAGGAACGGGCACGGGCCGAGCTGGCCTTGTCCGGCACGGTGCTCGAGCGCGTCATGCACCTGCGTGCCAGCCAGTTCGAGGCCGCCCTGCAGCTGCTCTCGAGCGATGCGGATTTTCCCGCCGCCATGGCAGCCGATGACCGGAGCATGCTCGGGCAATTGCTGGACCGTGCTGCCACGCGCGCCGGCGCCGACCAGGCCCTGGCCGTGAGCGCCCGCGGCCAGCTGCTGGCCGAGGTACACCACCCGGGATCGGCACCCGCCACCGCCCTGGCATCGCTCGACGGGAACGCGACGGCCGGCGACGCCAGCCTCAGCCTGCTCGGCAACGCCGGTCGCCACCATCTTGCGACCCGCGTGCCCTTCGGCGGGACGGACGGACGGCCACGCGGCTGGCTGGCCATGGCCATCAGCCTCGATGATGCGAGGGCGGCACGCATCGCGCGGCTGGGCGGGCAGGATCTCGCCTTCCTCGTCGGCAGCGGCAGCTCGCTGCGGCTGGCAGGCAGCTCGGTGCAGGGCATCGATCTATCCGCGTTGCAGGACGCCATGCGCGCCACCAGGCCGGATGCCATGCTGAAGCTGCGGATAGCGGATACCCGCTATCTGGCCGTGCTCCATCCCCTGCTGTCCGGCCATCCCGGCCTGCAGCTGCTCCTGCTGCGGCCGGTCGAGCAGGCGCTTGCCCCCTATCCGCTGTTGCGCCGCTCGGTGCTGGGCACGGCCCTGTTCAGCCTGCTGCTGGCGCTGGCGGGGGCGGCGCTGCTTGCCCGCACCATCGACCGCCCGGTGCGGGCACTGGCGGATGCGGCCGGGCGCATCCGCAGCGGCGACTACAGCCATGCGGTACCCGCCAGCACCGATGACGAGCTTGGCATGCTGGCCGCCACCTTCAACACCATGCAGACGGAGATCGCCGAACGCGAGGCGCGCATCATCCGCCAGGCCCGCTTCGATGCACTGACCGGGCTGCCCAACCGCCTGCAGGGCCTCCACCGGCTCGGCGACGCCGTTGCCAGGGCCCGCGCCGAGGGCGGGCCGCTGAGCCTGCTGGTCATCGATCTCGGCAATCTCGGCGAGATCATCGCCGCGCTCGGACACGACATCGGTGATGCCCTCGTCTCGCAGGTTGCCGAACGCCTGCGCAACAGCACGGAGGCACGCCACACGGTGGCGCGCCTGGAAAGCAACGAGTTCCTCGTCATCCTCGAAGGCCTGGGCCGCAACCCCGCCCGCGAACTGGCCACGGAGCTGCTGCGCCTGCTGGACATCGGGCTTGCGGTGCACGACATCAACATCAACCTGGACACCGTGGCAGGCATCGCGCTGTATCCCGAGCATGGCGAGGATGCCGAGCAGCTGCTGCTGCGGGCGACCATCGCCAGACACGATGCACACAAGGCACGCGATCCCCTGCGCTTCTACGAGGACGGCGAGGAGGAGCGCCGCGTGCGCCAGCTGGCCATCCTCGGCGATCTGCGCCACGGCATCAGCCGCGGCGAGCTGAAACTGTACCTGCAGCCCAAGATATCGCTGTGCGATGGCCGCCTGTGCGGCGCCGAGGCCCTGGTGCGCTGGGAGCACCCGCATTTCGGCTGGCTGCCGCCGGCGGACTTCATCGGCATCATCGAACGGTTCGGCAATATCTCGCTGATCACCCGCTGGGCCCTGGAAACGGCGGTACGCGAATGCCGCCTGTGGATCGAGGACGGCCTCGATATCCCCGTGTCGGTCAACCTCTCGAGCCGCGACCTGCGCGACGAGGAGCTGCCGGCATTCATCGGCCGGCTGCTGCGCGACCACGACCTCGCGCCACGCTACCTCACGGTCGAGCTGACCGAGGAAGCGCTGGTGCAGGACTTCGCGCAGGCGCGCGCGGCGCTGGCGGAGCTGCGCGGGCTC
>JACFNV010000064.1:11311-13694 GCA_019454675.1 Gammaproteobacteria bacterium
GGCTCGGCGTGCGGATCTCCATCGACGATTTTGGAACGGGCTATTCCTCGCTGGCCAAGCTCAAGCAGCTGCCGGTGGACGAGCTGAAGATCGACCGCTCCTTCGTCATGGGCCTGCCCGGGGACTCCAGCGACGCGGCCATCATCCAGGCGGTGCTCATGCTGGCGCAGCAGCTGTCGCTGGAGGTGGTGGCCGAGGGCGTCGAGTCGGCAGCAGCCCTGCAGTGGCTGTCCATCCACGGCTGCACACAGGCCCAGGGCTTCCACCTCAGCCGCCCCATGCCGGTCGAGGCATTCAGCCGCTATGCCAGGGCCTTCCGCGCAGACCCGCCGCTTCCCGGGCAGGCGGCCTACGCTATGGGCGGCACTTCCACGCCGGCCGGCAGGCTGGCAAGCACCCTGTCGTAGAGCTCGCGCTCGCGCCGCGTCTCCGCCTCGCTGATGCCGGCCATGTGGCCCCAGTCATCCACCGAGAACAGGCGCTGCGCCAGTTCGGTCACCGGCCCGTGATGGCCCATGGTGGCGGTGATGAAGTCCGAATAGGCCTGGCCGACCTTCTCGAACTGCCCCAGTGCCGGCACACCCTCGGCCCTGAGCGCATCGCGCGCCGCCAGCAGCTTCTGCAGGTGCTGGCGATTGATGCGCAGCCGCGCTTCGATCTCGTCGAGCGCCGCCTGCTGGGCGGTGTCGGGCGGTGCCCCCAGCCGCTTCAGGATCAGCTCTCCCATGCGCACGTCCTGGTCATCCAGGCGCCGCATGGCGGCCTCGAGATAGTCGCCCTCGGCGATGTAGAAGGGCACGAAGGCCGCATCGCCACGCGCGCCCCGCTCCAGCGCCCGGGACAGCGCGCTGCGCACCGCCTTCAGCCGGCGCCTCTCGCCGGCCACCTGTTCGCGCAAGCTCGTGTTGCTCATGCTCTCACCTCGATAGGGATGAAGGGGACCGCCGCCGGGAGCTGCAGCACCGGCTCATGGCATCGCTCCCGCCGGTCCTGCTGCAGGCAGGCCCAGCTGCCCGCTGGCGCTGATCGGGATCCGGTCCGGACCGCGCCTTTGCACCTGGACATAGCCGTTCAGCGAATACTCGAGCCCTTGCCTGCCGGCATCGCCGGCAAGCAGGCGCAACAGCGCCGGGCCATCGCGCAGCAGGTTCATGGTCACGCGGATATCGGCTTCGACCCGCTCGCCCGGCGGCACCTCGATGGCACCCAGCGTACGCCCGCGGGCGGCGCCTACCCCGGCCAGTTCGAGCTGCAGCTCGGCCCGCGAGATCTTCAGCAGCACCGTATTGGGGTTGAACAGCCCGAGGCGCGCGCGGAACACCTGGCTGTTGATGCCCAGCGCCTCGGCCTCCAGACCATGCAGCGTCACCGCGGGGGGCTCGAGCGGCTCGGGCTCCAGCAGGCTGCAGGCCGGGAGCAGCAATGCGGCCAGCAACATCACCGGCCAGCCAGCCACCAGGGTGCCACGGGCACGGTCGTTGCGCAGCCTCATCGACATGACTTCCATCGCCTGAAAATGCCAGCATAGCATCGCGTTACCATGCTCCGCGTTCCACCCTTGCCGCCCATCACAGGATGAACATCGTGCCACGCCTTTCCCGCAGCCTGTTCCTGATCGCCGGCCTCCTCGCCATGCTGGCCGCCATGCTGAGCGCCTACGGCTTCCACGGCCTGCCGGGCAAGGTGCCCGAGGCCAAGCTTGCCGCCTGGGGCTGGGCCACCCAGTTCCAGCTCTTCCACGCCATCGGCCTCATCATCATCGGCTTCATGCTGGCCAGCGCCCCCGCCTCCCGGCTGCTGCGGATGGCGGCCGGGCTGATGCTGGCGGGGATGGTGCTGTTCCCGGGCAGCATCTATGCCACCACGCTCGGCGCACCGGAGGCACTGGTCGGGCTGGCGCCGCTCGGCGGCAGCTCCTTCATGGCGGCGTGGCTGTGCACCGGCATCGCCGGCTGGCGGCTGCCCGGCGCCTGAACCCGGCATCGATACGGTATCCTTGCACGGCCCTTCAGCAAGGAGCCGGCAGACATGCAGGGACGACTCCCGACACTGGCGCGCCGCGCGGCGCTCATCCTCATGGCAGGCCTGCTCGTGGCCTGCACGACGGCCATCGGCACGCAGCCGCAGACGGTGCTGGTGGCAGGCGCCACCGGGCAGACCGGCGCGCTGATCGTGCGCAAGCTCCAGCAACAGGGCTACCGGGTGCGTGTGCTGGTGCGCGACCCGGAGAAGGCGCGCGCACGGCTCGGTCCCGATGTGGAAGTCGTGCAGGCGGACATCAGGGATGCGGAGGCGGTGCGGGCTGCCGCGGCGGGCGCCTGGGCGGTGGTCTCCGCCATCAGCGCCGGCAGCAAGGAAGGCCCCGAGCGCCCCGAGACGATCG
>JACFNV010000065.1 GCA_019454675.1 Gammaproteobacteria bacterium
GACCAGGCGCGCACCATCCGCATCCCGGTGCACATGATCGAGACCATCAACAAGCTCAACCGCATCTCGCGGCAGATGCTCCAGGAGATGGGCCGCGAGCCGACGCCCGAGGAACTGGCGGTGCGCATGGAGATGCCCGAGGACAAGGTGCGCAAGGTGCTCAAGATCGCCAAGGAACCGATCTCGATGGAAACGCCCATCGGCGACGACGAGGATTCGCACCTGGGCGACTTCATCGAGGACACCACCATCTCCTCGCCGCTCGACTCCGCCACCACCGAGGGCCTCAAGGAGGCCACGCACAACGTGCTGGCGGGGCTCACGCCGCGCGAGGCCAAGGTGCTGCGCATGCGCTTCGGCATCGACATGAACACCGACCACACCCTCGAGGAAGTCGGCAAGCAGTTCGATGTCACCCGCGAGCGCATCCGGCAGATCGAGGCCAAGGCCCTGCGCAAGCTGCGCCACCCCTCGCGCAGCGACCAGCTGCGCAGCTTCCTGATCGAAGACTGAGCCCGGCCGGCCGCCTGCGGGACCTGCCCGCGGGCGGCTGTCAAGCCGGCTGCGGCGGGTACAGCTCGCTCAGCAGCACGCTGCGACCATCGGCCTGGACGATGCGGCAGTGTTCGCGGCGCAGCAGCCGCGGCTCGGTCGCGCCGCAGGCGTGGGCGATCACCCCCACTTCCCGCTCCATGCCAAGCGCATAGCGCGCCACGCGCTCCGCCTTGTCGCCCACCACCAGGCCGCGCTGCAGCCGCGGATCATGGGTGGTGATGCCCGTCGGGCAGGTGTTCTTGTTGCACTTCATGGCCTGGATGCAGCCGAGCGCAAACATGAAGCCGCGGGCCGAGGTGACGAAGTCGGCGCCGACGCACAGCGCCCAGGCGACGCCCGAGGGATTGATGAGCTTGCCGCTGGCAACGACCTTGATGCGTTCGCGCAGCCCATGCCCTTCCAGCACATCCACGACCCGGGGCAGGCTCTCGCGCAGCGGCAGCCCGACATTGTCCAGCAGCGTCATGGGCGCGGCACCGGTGCCTCCATCACCCGAGTCCACGGTGATGAAGTCCGGGGCGCTTTCGATGCCGCGGCGGTGGATCTCCTCGCACAGCCCCGCCAGCCAGTCATAGTTGCCGAACACCGCCTTGATGCCGGTGGGACGGCCGCTGATCTCGCGCACCCGCCCGATGAAGTCCAGCAGGCTGCCGGCATCGCGGATCTCCGGATGCCGGTTGGGGCTGATGGAGTCCTGCCAGGGCGGGATGCCGCGGATGCCGGCGACCTCCTCGGTCACCTTGGCGGCCGGCAGAATGCCGCCCTTGCCGGGCTTGGCGCCCTGGCTCAGCTTCACCTCGACCAGCTTCACCTGCTCGTGGCCTGCCACCTCGCGCAGACGGGCCTCGTCGAGCTGGCCGCTGTCGCCACGCACCCCGTACCTGGCGGTGCCCACCTGGAAAACGATGTCGGCACCACCTTCGAGATGATAGGGCGAGAGCCCGCCCTCCCCCGTGTTGAGCCAGCATCCTGCCTTCCCCGCGCCACGCGACAGCGCCTGCACTGCCGGCTTCGAGATGGCGCCATAGCTCATGCCCGAGACGTGGAAGAAGCGGCTGGTCGTGTAGGGATGCCGGCTGTACGGGCCGATGGTCAGCGCCGAAGCGGGCCGGGTCTCCTGGTCGAGGAGCGGATAGGGACAGTTGACGAAGATCGGCGTGCCCATGGCGCGCAGGTCGCGGGTGGAACCGAAGGGCACCGTGTTTTCCTCGCCCTTGGCCGCACGGTACACCCACGCGCGTTCCGCGCGGTTGAAGGGCATCTCTTCGCGATCGAGGGCAAAGAAGTACTGGCGGAAGAACTCGCCGAGTTCCTCGAAGACATAGCGGAAGCGGCCGATGACCGGATAGTTGCGGCGGATGGCATGGCGCGTCTGGGTCTTGTCGATGACATAGGTGACGAGCACCAGCAGCACGCCCAGGCCAACCGCCAGCACGAAGGCGTAGGCAAGCAGCCCGAGGACCTGGCTCAGTACATTCATCGATCCGGCCCTCCCTTCGGGCGATACAAGCGACCATCGGCCGCACGCCGGCGGAGGCCGGCAAATCCATCCCGCACCATCATCGGGCGCGGGCACCATCACGGCTATCCGGCCTGCCAGCCGATCTCCAGCGGATAGTGGTCAGAGCCCACCGCCGGGCCACGCCGCACCCGCATCGCCCCGAGCACCGGATCGGCCAGGCAATGGTCGATGGGAATCTGCAGCGGTGGCAGCCAGGTGGGCCAGGTGCCAAGGAATCCCGCCGGGCGGCGCATGTCGTGCAGGCCGGTCTGCGCCAGCAGGACGCGGAAATGCGGGGAAAAGGGCGTGAGGTTCATGTCGCCCACCAGCAGGCGGGGCATGCCACCGGCCGGTCGCGGGCCACCCAGCAGCTCGGCCAGGCGGGCAAGTTGCCGGTTGCGCTGGGCGGCATGTGCGGGCGAGCCGGGCGAGACCAGGTGCACGGCCATCAGCTCCACATCGCCCGCGGGACTCTCGAGGATGGCATGGACGTTGACGCTGCCCGTCACGCCCAGGTTCAGCACCCTCGCCTCGCGCAGCGGATGGCGCGAGAACACGCCAAGCCCCCAGGGGCTCCTGCGGCCCTCCGAGGCCCAGAAGGGATAGCGCGAAAGCACCGGTTGCAGCTCGCGCACCCAGGTTGGCGTCAGCTCGGAAAGCACCAGCACTTCGGCATTGCGCGCCTCGAGGTAGCTGCGCACCCGCCCGTAGTCGTGGTTGTGGATGTAGAGGTTGAGGGCGATCAGTTCCGGGCCATCGTCCTGTCCGGCGGCCACGGCCGGGGCAGCGGACGGCAGATAGGGCAGCACATAGGGCGCCAGATACCAGCCGTTCAGCGCCACCGGCAGGGCTGCCAGCACCGCGGGCCACGGACGACGCAAGCCGCCGAAGAGCACCAACAGCAATACGCCGACAGCCAGATACTGCCCGCGAAAGTGGGTTGCCAGCTCGGGCAGCCAGCCCAGGCCGCCCAGCTGTGCCATGGCCGTGGCCAGCGTCACGCCGAGCAGCCCGGGCCAGGCAAGCCCGCCGAGGAAGCGCCGCAACATCAGCCTGGCCACCTGTGACCTTTTGCCAAGCAGCCTCCCCCCAGGGGTTTTCCCACGTGCACGGCGACTTCCCGGAACTCAGCGCCGGCGGTCGCGACGATGGCTGCGCAGCGTCAGCTTGCGCCATGTGCGCCGCACCAATCGCGCCGTGCGCTCGAGCCAGCTTGGCCGGTAGTACTGCAGGTCGCCCGGATCCATCGGCATGTCCTGGCGCTGGTACTTGAGCTTGACCCAGGCATTGAGATCGATGCGCGCCACCTGCCGGAACAGCCAGCGCCGCCACGCACCGGCCCCGGGCGGCATGGCTACCGCGGTGCCGAAGTCGATGAGGACGGGGTGTCCGCCCGGCCCCACCAGGATGTTGTCCTTGCGCTTGAGATCGCCATGGGCCACGCCGGCGGCATGCACCGCCTGGATGATCGCCAGCAGTTCATCGAAGAAGCGGCCGCGATCCGCCAGCGGCCGGTCAGCCTCGCGCAGCGAGGGCCCGGGCACATAGTCGAGCACCAGCTCCTCGCCGCCAAGCAGGCCGCGACAGCCCGGCACGCCGTTCACGCCGGCCAGGCGCTGGTAGACCGCATGTTCGCGCCGCAACATCGCCCGGCGCAGGCTGCGCAGCAGGCCGCGACCGATCACCTTCTTGACGATCACCGGGCCATCATCGGTTTCCACGCGATAGACGGCTCCCTGGTATCCCTGCCCGAGCAGCACGCTGGCGGCGGCAGTCTGCTGCAAGGGGGAATCGCCAGGCCCTGCGGCATCAGCCCCGTGGTCGACCATCACCCACCTGCGCTACCTGCCTTCAAAGCTCGATGAACAGCCAGGTCAACCATGCCACCGAATAGGCGATCACCAGCGGCTCGGCATTGCGCCGCATGCTGGTACGCAGGGACCACTGGCCATCCCGTTTCGGCAGCAGGCAGGAAGGCAGCACGGCGGGCGTGCGCCGTTGCCACTCCGCGCAGGCCGGTCCGAAGATGCGGCGCAGCTTGCGGTCCTCGTATTCGATGGCAGGCGGGTAATAGAACAGCCAGAACAGCACCGCCACCGGCAAGGCCCACCAGCGATCGGACATCACGCCAAAACCCGCCAGCAGCAACAGGTTGCCGAGGTACAGCGGATGACGCACCACCGAATAGGGCCCGGTGGTGGCCAGCTCCTGGTTCTTCACGATGTATCCGGAGGCATACAGGCGCACCAGCAGGCCGGAACAGGCCAGCAGCAGGCCCGGCAGGAAGGATCGTGACTCCGGATCGCCCAGCAGCGCGAAGACGGGCATCAGCAGCAGGCCGATGTATTGCCGCCCCGCCTCGCTGTAACGCAGCTCGCGGATGATGTGCGCAATGCCTGTACGCGGCGGTAAATCCCTGGTCCTGGAACCCATGTCGATGCCCCCTAACCGGCTTTCGCCGGCCGGACAGTAGCAGAATCATCCCGCTGCGGTCACCCCTGCAAAGGCGGGCGCGGGCCATGCAGCGACTGCTAGAATCCGTTCCGGCCACGACGGAAAAACCGGCAGCAACGCGGGCCTGTAGCTCAGTTGGTCAGAGCGGCGGACTCATAATCCGTTGGTCCCAGGTTCAAGCCCTGGCAGGCCCATACCCTCCCTGCACGCTGCAACTCCTCAGTCCAGGCCGAGTTCGCGCAGGCTCGCGGGCCGCGCCTTGGCCCCCACCACGCGCAGGACATGATGGTAGGAGCGGCTGACAGGCACCCGCAGGTCGTTCTGCAGCTGGAGGAAGTGGCCATGGCCCTCGGTGTAGCGGCGGCTGATGGCCGAGCGACGCACCCAGAACGAGCGATGGACCTGCAGGCCGTCGACACCGGCGAGATCCGCCACCGCATCACGGAAGCGATGATGCACCAGGGTATCGCCCCTGGTCGTGTAGATGCGCACATAGTGATCTTCTGCCTTGAGCGCGAGGATCTCCCCGTCCAGGTGCGCGGGCAGGCGGGCACGCAGCGCAACCGCCCCTGCCTCCGGCCCGGGCTCGGTAGCAGGGGACTGCGTCGCGGTCGATGCCGGCAGGTGCAGCGGCGGCGACTGCATCCGGCTGACGATCCACACGGTCACGGTCCAGTAGAGAATGCCGGGCAGGGTGTTGGCCAGCAGCTGGGGAAGGTAGTCGAGGGTCGGCAAGGGCAGCGGCGGGCCGCCAAAGCCCGCCTCCCCGGGCAACAGGGACCAGCCAAGGCGGCGATAGCTGGCAATGGGCCAGTAAAACAGCATGACGCCCAGCAGCGCGCCCAGCAGCGCGGTCGACCATGCCGACCAGCGCCAGCGGCGGGTGAAGCCGGCCACCAGCATGGTGCCGATGCTGGCCGCAAACCAGATGGCGCAGACCAGGCCCGCCCAGTAGAGCGTCGAGAACCCGCGCCCCATCTCCGGCCCGAAGCCCATGCGGTTCCAGCCGAGCACCATGCTGGCCAGCAGCGGCGCCAGCGGGAAGAAGACCAGGCGACCGGCAGGGCTCCGCCGCCGGTACCAGGCCAGGCACCAAGCCACCGGATGCCTGCGCGGCATCAAATCACCCACGCCGTGGCTGCTCGACATCGGGACGTTGCATGCCATGGGCGTGGACACCGGGTGTCGATCACGAAGAAAACCCGTCATCCGCGAAATCACCGTTGTTTTACCGCATGTGTTCATTAGGATAGCGTAGGTCTTTTTTGCGTACCAAGAAGAGGGACGAAACCATGGGATGGGTCAGGGGCCTGGCACTCGGTGCCTTGGGATTGAGCACGACCGTTGCACTTGCGCAACAGACCGGGGGAGTACCCGCCGAGGGACTCGTGATCGAGGAAATCGTGGTGACCGCCCGCAAGCAGGCCGAAAGCCTGCAGACGGTGCCGGTGGCCATCACCGCCTTCACCGCCGATGATATCGAGGCGGCCGGCATCCAGAACCTCTACGACATCGCCACCCTGACCCCGGGCCTGGCCTTCGACACCATGATCGGCGAGTTCCTCGCCATCCCGACCATCCGCGGCCTGACCCAGAACGATCTCTTCGGTGACGTCAACAACGTCGAGATATTCCTCGACGGCGTCAACGTCTCCGGTCGCTCGGGCCTGAACTTCAACATGCTCGATGTCGAGCGCATCGAGGTGGTCAAGGGCCCGCAGAGCGCGCTCTACGGGCGCAACAGCTTCGCCGGCGCCATCAACTTCGTCACCCAGCGTGCGCCCGATTACTTCAAGGGCAAGACCTCCGCGACCGTCGGCAACGACGGCACGCTGCGTGGCAGCGTCGGCGTCGGCGGCCCGATCACCGACACCCTGCGCGGGCGCATGTCGGTGGGCTACGACGAGTTCGACGGCAGCTACAAGAACAACAGCCCGGGTGGCGAGGACATGGGCGGGCATCGCTACCGGACCTGGTCGGGCGGGCTCGAGTGGTCGCCGCTCGACGTGCTCGACGTACGGCTGAACACCTACTTCTCCAATGACCACGTCGGACCGGCCGCAGTCACCGTCGCAGACCACAACTGCGCGCCACACACTGCACCACCGTTCCGGCTGACTGCCTTCTGCGGCAAGCTGCCCGCGGGCGACGAGGTTGCCTCGAAACTGGCTGCCGATCCGCGTGGCTGGGGCGAAAGCCGCAAGGTGTTCCGCACCAGCCTGCAGGTCGACTGGCGCACCCCCATCGGCGAGCTGACCTCGCTGACTGGCTACAACACGCTGCGCCACCACGCCTTCAACGATGCCACGCGGCTGGCACCACCCTCGCTGTGGGCCTACTACAACGTTCCACCACCCGCAGCACCCCAGGTCTTCGCCTCGAAGCTGTTCCGCCAGGACTACGACAAGGTGGAAGAATTCAGCCAGGAGCTGCGCCTCTCCGGTGGAGAGGATACCCGCCTGCGCTGGACTGCCGGCCTGTACTATTACAACCAGAAGTACAACAGCGGGTTGGATGCCGTCACGCTGTCCACCCTGCCGGCCGACTTCGTCAGCTTCCCGGTGCCGCCGGGCCCCGTGGGCGCCGCCATCAACGCCATGTACATGAGCTGGTTCACCACCGGCGATGCGCCGGTGTTCCGGCGCGACGACCGGGAAACCGACTCCTACGCGGCCTTCGGTGCGCTCGAGTTCGACGTCACCGACGATCTGCGCGCCCGCGTCGAGGCACGCCACACCTACGAGCGCAAGGAGCAGTTCGCGCCCGCGAACATGGGCGTCGTGAACCCCAACCCGAGGAAGTACAAGGACCACTGGAATTCCTTCACCCCGCGCTTCACGCTCGACTACCGCACCCCGGTGGATGTCTTCGTCTATGCCTCGGCGGCCAAGGGCGTGAAGGCCGGTGGCTTCAACGAAAGCGCACTCATCGAGTCCGAGCGCAGCTACCGTCCCGAAAAGAACTGGACCTACGAGCTGGGCAGCAAGGGCAGCCTGCTCGACGGCCGCGTCAGCTTCGATGCCGCCATCTTCTACGTCGATTGGGATGACATGCAGCTGCCCGCGCTCGCATCGGGCACTTCGCCGATCCCGGCCACGGTCACGCTCAACGTCGGCACCGCCACCTCCAAGGGCTTCGAGCTGGCGCTGCGTGCACGCCTGACGGAGGGCCTCACCGCCAACCTCGGCTACGCACGCACCAAGGCGGAGTTCGATCATGCTGCCAGCCGCAGTCTGATCAGCCAGGTGCCAGCGATCTTCGGTCCCACCGGTGGCGACATCTCGGACTTCGACCTGCCGCGCTTCTCGCCGCGCCAGTGGAACGTGGGCCTCGACTACCGGCAGTTTGCCTTCGGCGACTTCGACTTCTTCGGCCGCGTCGACTTCTCGCACAAGTCGCCGCAGCGGGCCATGACCGACGGGCTGACCAAGATCGGCTCGATCGAGCGGCTCAATGCGCGCATGGGCTTCGAGTCCGAGCAGTGGCGCTTCGAGCTGTGGGGCGAGAACCTGACCGACGACGATGCGGCCATTGCCGCCTTCCGCGATACCTGGCTCAACAACTGGGTCGAGGGAGCGCTGGGCTCCAACGTCTTCCGCACCTCGGTCTCCTACCCGAAGCTGCGCACCTACGGTGTCACGGCGACCTACAAGTTCTGAGGAAACCGGCATGAAAACCCGGCTCCGCCACGGCCTGTTCACACTCCTGTGCCTCGCCGTGGCGGGGCCGCTTTTCGCCGCCCCCTCCGCCACCCCGACGGTCAGCACGACCGAGGGCCCGGTCAGCGGGCTGCAGCAAGGCGGCATCGCCGCCTTCCGCGGCATTCCCTATGCCGATGCGCCGGTCGGCGCATGGCGCTGGCGGGCACCGCGGCCCGCACCGGCACACGCCGGAACCCTGCATGCGGATTCCTTCGCGGCGGTCTGCCCGCAAACGCGGCGCGTGTCCCCCGAGCTCGCCGGCCTGCCGATGGCCGAGGACTGCCTGCACCTGAACATCTACACGCCCTCGGTCGCACTCGAGGGCAACAGCAAACTGCCGGTGATGGTCTGGATCCACGGCGGCAGCTTCCGCTGGGGAGCCGGCTCCTGGCCGGGATCCGAACCCTATGCGCTGGTCTACAAGGACCTCGTCGTCGTCACCATCAATTACCGGCTGGGCCGGCTCGGGCTGTTCGCCCATCCGGCGCTGTCGGCGTCCATGGCCGACGAACCCATCGCCAACTACGCACTGATGGACCAGCTCGCGGCCCTGCGCTGGGTACAGGCCAACATCGCCGCCTTCGGCGGCGACCCGCAGCGGGTGACGATCTTCGGCCAGTCGGCAGGCGGCATCTCGGTCAGCACGCTGATGGCCGTGCCCTCCGCACGTGGCCTCTTCAGCGGCGCCATCGCCCAGAGCGGTGCTGCGCGCATCGAGGGCGATCGCAGGCTGCGCGGGCAGGTCGGCCCCTACCCGTCGCTGGAAGACGACGGGCTGCAGGTAGCCAAGCACTTCGGCATCGCCAACGATGCCGATGCCCCGGCGAAGCTGCGTGCGCTCGGCGTGGACGACCTCCTCGCCTACTCGGAACGCGAAGTGCCCAACTCCATGAACCCGGTGGTGGACGGCCGCCTCCTGCCTACCGACATCTCGCGCATCTTCCGCAGCGGCCGGCAGCAGCCCGTTCCCTTCATCACCGGCACCACCGACTTCGAAGCCTCTCTGCTCGGCCCCTACCCCTTCAAGCTGGGGGACATGACCTTCGGCACCGATCCGGACAAGGTGCGCGCGCTTTATCCCGGCCTCGGCGAGGCTGCCATCGTCAAGGCCTGGTTCCAGGACTTCCTGTTCCGCGGGCCGGCGCGTTTCCTCGCCGGCGAGATGGCCCGCGCCGGCCAGCCCGCCTGGCTGTACGACTTCGCTTACGTCGATGAGGCGCGGCGCGGCAAGGTGCCGGGCGCGGCCCACAGCGATGATGTCGCCTACGCCTTCGGCGACCTCGGCATGCGCAGGCGCTGGCATGCGGAAACACCGCCCACCGCGGCCGACCGGGAGATGGCGCGGATCGTGACTGGTTACTGGGTCAACTTCGCGAAGCATCGCGACCCCAACGGCCCCGGGCTGCCGCATTGGCCACGCTACGACAAGCAGGACGACCGCTTGCTGGACCTCGCGGAGCAGATCGACGTGAACCGGCCCTCGAGCCAGGCGGCGCTGCGTTTCCTCAACGAGGGCTACGAGGCCGCGCTCGCCGCTTCGCCGGACCATCCCTGAGGCAGGGCTCGCCGCCCCCGGCCTAGCGTCCGGGGCAAGAGCCGGTGCGGGTAGCCTGCAGGCAGCCGCAGCAGGCCGGGATCAGTGGATCATCCGCCTGCGGACCAGCCAGGTGGCTGCCAGGTAGCCGACCAGCGCATAGCCCAGCAGCACGGCCAGGTGCAGCCCCACGTTCTCCGGTGGCAGCCCTGCCACCAGCGGTCGCAGCAGCTGGACGGCGTGCGACAGCGGCAGCAACCCGACGAACACCTGTGCCGCGGCAGGCAATGCCGTGACCGGATAGAACACCCCGCTGAAGATGAACATCGGCGTGATCAGCAGGGTGACGTAGTAGTTGAAAAAGTCGTAGGACGGCGCCAGCGCCGCCATCACCATGGCGGGGCCGGCAAAGCACAGGCCGATGCCGAAGAACACCGGTATGGCCAGCAGCGCCGAGGGACCGGCCACCGCGCCCAGCAGCGCGGCCACCACCAGGATGGGGATGGTCACGATCACCGACTTGGTGGCGCACCAGAGCATCTCCCCGGCGACGATGTCATCCACCGACAGCGGCGTGGCGAGGATCGCATCGTAGGTCTGCTGGTGGGTCATGCGAGTGAAGACCGAATACATGCCCTCGAAGGAGGAGGCATTCATCGCCGAGGAGGCGAGCAGCCCCGAGGCGAGGAAGCTCAGGTAGGACAGGCCGTCGAGGTCGCCGATGAAGCGGCCAAGCCCGTAGCCCAGCCCCAGCAGGTAGACGAAGGGCTCGCCGAAGGCGAGGAACAGTCCTGCCGCCATGAGCTTGCGCCACACCAGCAGGTTGCGCAGCCAGACGATGAAGGCCCCGCCACGCGGGCGCGGCAGCCTTGCCAGCCAGCTGCCGGCGAGGGTCGGTGATGTCATCTCCGGCTCAGCCTCCACGCAGCCCGTGGCCCGTGATGCGCAGGAAGACATCCTCCAGCGTGGTCGGGCGATGCAGGTAACGCAAACCGGGCACCTCGCCAAGCTTCTGCAGCACGGGCGCAAGCTCGCTGGTGTAGCAGTAGCCGGTCTCGCCCACCTGCTCGATGCGCAGCCCGGCAATGCCATCCAG
Organism: Gammaproteobacteria bacterium; assembly: GCA_019454675.1. Classification (GTDB taxonomy): domain Bacteria; phylum Pseudomonadota; class Gammaproteobacteria; order Steroidobacterales; genus QUBU01. The sequence continues at coordinate 10,842 of JACFNV010000065.1, forward strand.
CAGGCCGCGTATCCGCGCCATGTCGCCGGGTATCTCCACCACCTGCGGCTCGACGTGGGCGGCGATCAGCTCGGCGGGCGCACCCTGCGCGACGATGCAGCCATCATCCATGACCACAAGGTCGTGGCACAGGCGCTCGGCCTCGTCGAGGTAGTGAGTGGTCAGCAGCAGGGTCTTGCCCGCGCGGCCCAGCTGGCGGAGGCGGTTCCAGATCATGCGGCGCACCTGCGGGTCGAGGCCGGTGGTCGGCTCGTCGAGGATGATCAGCTCGGGATCGTTGATCAGCGCGCGGGCAATGGTCAGCCGGCGCTTCATGCCCCCGGACAGCGACTTGATCGGCTCATCCGCCCGCTCCGCCAGTTCCATGAACTCCAGCAGCTCCCGGATGCGCGGCTTCACGACGGCGGCGGGCAGCCGGAAATAGCGCGCGTACATGCGCAGGTTCTCGGCGACGGTGAAGTCGGGATCCGCGTTGTCGGCCTGCGGCACCACGCCGATGCGTGCCCTGATTTCGGCGATATGCGTACTCACCGGCAGCCCGAAGACCTCGAGCCGCCCCGCGGTGGGTGGCGACTGGCCGAGGATCATGCGCAAGGTGGTGGTCTTGCCCGCGCCATTGGGGCCGAGGAAGCCGAAGCAGCCACCCTGCGGCACATCGAGGTCGATGCCGCGCACCGCCAGCCGCTCCCCGAAGGCCTTGGTCAGCCCGCGTGCGCGCACCACGGGCGGCGGGGACGGCTGCCGGGCGGCATCCGTGGCCAGCAACCGCGTTGTCGCTTCCCTGTCCTGCATCGGCGCGCAGTATACCCAGCCTGCCGGCGTTGAATTCACCGCGGATGCCCCCATGACTGGTGCATGACCCGACCGCCCTCACGCTTGCTGTGTGACGGCAAACCACCATGAGGACCAGGGCGAATGAATGGCATCGAACAGAACATGGATCCGGCACGTGCAGCAGCCACGGCGCAGGAAAGCGGCGGCACGCCGGCGGGCGTGCCCGAGGATGTGCTGATCATCCTGCCGGTGCGCAACACGGTGATCTTCCCGGGCTCCGTGGTGCCGCTGACCATCGGTCGCAAGATCTCGCTTGCCGCGGCCGAGGAAGCCAGCCGCAGCGGCCGGCGCATCGGCCTGCTCATGCAGCGCGATCCGGCGGTCGACCAGCCGGAGGGCAGCGGGTTGCACCCGGTGGGCACCATCGCCCGCATCATCCGCTACTTCACCGCGCGCGACGGCACCCAGCACGTGGTCTGCCAGGGCGAGCAGCGCTTCCGCGCGCTGGACTTCATTCCGGGTATGCCCTTCCTTGCCGCGCGCTTCGACCTGCTCGGCGAGCATGAGCCGGAAGGCGCCGAGACCGAAGCGCGCCTGCGCGTGCTCAAGGACCGCTCCCTGGAAGCCATCAACCTGCTGCCGCAGGCGATGCCGGAACTCGCCGGCGTGGTCAGCGGCATCGAGTCGGCCGGGCAGCTGGCCGACCTGGTGGCGGGTTTCCTCGACATCAAGCCCGAGGACAAGCAGCAGCTGCTCGAAACGCTCGACCTGCAGCAGCGCCTCGACAAGGTCACCCGGCACCTCAACCACCAGATCGAGGTGATGAAGCTCTCGCGCAGGCTGGAGGAGCAGACCAAGGAAAAGATCGACGAACGCCAGCGCGAATTCTTCCTGCGCGAGCAGATGAAGGCCATCCGCAGCGAGCTCGGCGAGGGCGAGGAAAGCGGCGAGCTCGAGGAGCTGCGCGAGGCCGTGGCGCAGGCGGGCATGCCCGAGGAGGCCGCCAACCAGGCAGCCAGGGAGCTCGGGCGCCTCGAGCGCATGCCCGAGGACTCCACCGAGCACTCGATGGTGCGCACCTACCTCGACTGGCTGGTTGCCCTGCCATGGTCCAGGCTCGATGCCGAAACCATCGATATCGGCCATGCCCGGGCCATCCTCGACGAGGACCACTTCGGCCTGCCCAAGGTCAAGCAGCGCATCCTCGAATACCTGGCGGTGCGCAAGCTCAACCCCGAGGGGCGCAGCCCCATCCTCTGCTTCGTCGGTCCGCCCGGCGTCGGCAAGACCTCGCTCGGCCAGAGCATCGCCCGCGCGCTCGGGCTGAAGTTCGTGCGCGCGAGCCTCGGCGGCGTCCACGACGAGGCCGAAATCCGCGGCCATCGCCGCACCTACATCGGCTCGCTGCCGGGCGCCGTCATCCAGCAGCTGCGCAAGGCCGGCACGCGCAACCCGGTGTTCATGCTCGACGAGATGGACAAGCTGGGCGCCAGCATGCATGGCGATCCCGCATCGGCCCTGCTCGAGGTGCTGGATCCCGAGCAGAACGGCAGCTTCCGCGACAACTACCTCGGCGTGCCCTTCGATCTCAGCAAGGTGTTCTTCCTCGGCACCGCCAACGTGCTCGACGCCATCCCCGGGCCGCTGCGCGACCG
>JACFNV010000066.1 GCA_019454675.1 Gammaproteobacteria bacterium
AACCAGCACCAGCTGTCATGGCAGGCCGCGGAGGGCGTGCTCGATCTCGCCGTTTATGCCGGGCCGCTGGAGTGGAAGTCGCTGCGGGTGGTGTCTTCCGACCTCACCCGCATGCTGTTTGCCAGCCTGTGGGAGCCCTTGCGCTGGCTGTGCCTGGCGCTGCTGTTCCTGCTGGCCTTCATCCAGAGTTGGGTGAGCAGCGAGGGGTTGGCCATCATTCTGCTCTCCCTGGCGGTGAAGATCATTCTCGCGCCCGCCACCTACATCGCCGATCGCTGGCAGGCCGAGGTCAACCGCGCGCAAAGCCGCCTGCAGCCGCGGCTGGCCGAGATCCGCCGCCAGTTCCGCGGCGAGGAAGCGCACCGGCTGACGCTGCAGGCCTACCGCGAGGAGGGCGTGCACCCGCTCTACACCTTCAAGAGCCTTGCCGGCTTCGCCATCCAGGTGCCGATGTTCATCGCCGCCTTCGACATGCTGGCCGGCAACTTCGCGCTCGATGGCGTGCCCTTCCTCTGGATCGCCGACCTCGCCGCGCCCGATCGCCTGGCGCGCCTGCCCTTCGTGCTGCCGTTCTTCGGCGCCGACCTCAACCTGCTGCCCTTCCTGATGACCGCGGTGAGCATCCTCTCCGCGCTCGTCCAGCAGGAAGCCTCGCTCAACGCCACGTTGCAGGCACGCCAGCGGCGCAACCTCTACCTGATGGCCCTGGCCTTCTTCCTGCTCTTCTACACCTTCCCCGCCGGCATGGTGCTCTACTGGACCGCCAACAATGTCTGGCATCTGCTGAAGGTGATGCTGCTGCACCGGGAGCCGCGCGCGTCCTCCGCCGACTGATCCGCCCTGCAGCGCCTTGACATAATTCCGCAAAGATGACAAGCGACGCGAAGAGGAATAATTTATCGCCTGCCTGATGCTTCCGCCGCGCGCGACGATGCGACGGGGACCTTTCCAGGCGATGAACATGAACGGGAAAAAGCCATGAAGATGCGAATTGGTGTGCTGGCAGCCGCGCTGCTGTCGATGATGATGGGCACCGCTGCCCAGGCTGCCCTGCAAACCCGCCTGGGCGGGCTGGCGGTCTACGACAGCGACCTCGATGTCACCTGGCTCGTCGATGCCAACCTGGCGCAGAGCGAAAGCTTCGGCGTCTCGGGCATCCTCGCGGATGGCCGCATGACCTGGGACAAGGCAAACGAGTGGATCGCGGCCATGAATGCCGCGAGCTATCTCGGCTATGCCGACTGGCGCCTGCCCATCGTCGTCGACACCGGGATGCCGGGCTGCGACTCGAGCTACGACGGCGGCGACTGCGGCTTCAACGTCGACCAGGCCGGCAGCGAGATGGCGCACCTCTACCATGGCGAGCTGGGCAACCTGGCCTACTTCGATGTCGACGGGGAGTCCTCCGGCTGTGGCGATGGCCCCGCCTACTGCCTGGTGAACGCCGGGCCCTTCGCCAACCTGCAGCCCGAGAACTACTGGTCGGGTACCGCTTATCCGGCAGATGCCGACGCTGGCGATGATGATGAAAAGGCGTGGTACTTCTACTTTGCCAGCGGCCATCAGGATGCCATCTACAAGAATTACGGCCTGCATGTGCTGGCGCTTCGCTCCGGCGACAGCGCTGCCGAGGCGCCGGTCGTCCCCGTGCCGGGGGCAATCTGGCTGTTCGGTTCCGCACTGGGCCTGATTGGCCTGGTGCGCCGGCGGATTAGCGCCTGAAGGCGGATTTGCTGCCGGCACCGGGGCTTGCCCTGGTGCCGATGCAACCAGAAAGGACGGGCTTGCCCGTCCTTTTTCTTTATGTGGCCTGCCCGCAGGGGCAGGGCGGCCTAGCGTCGCTGGCTCGACAGCGCGGCGTCCCCCACGAAGGGGTTGCTGCGCCTCTCCTCGCCGAAGGTGGAGGTGGGGCCATGGCCGGGAATGAAGCCGACGTCCCCGCCGAGCGGCCATAGCCGGCCAGTGATGGACTCGATCAGCGTCGCGAAGTCGCCGCCCGGCAGGTCGGTGCGGCCGATCGAGCCGGCGAAGAGCACATCGCCGACGAAGGCGATGCGATCACGGCGATGGAAGTAGGCCACGTGGCCCGGCGTATGCCCGGGTGCGTGCAGCACTTCCAGCTGCTCGTCGCCTATGGTCACCGTGTCGCCGTGCACCAGCCAGCGCGCGGGCGTGCAGGGCGTTGCGTCCGCGACGCCGAAGCGACGGGCCTGCTCGGGCAACTTGTCGATCAGGAAGCGATCGGCCTCGTGCGGCCCCTCGATGGGGATGCCGAGCTCGGCGGCCAGGGCGCCCGCGCCACCCGCGTGGTCGACATGCCCGTGGGTCAGCAGGATCTTGCCGATCTCGATGCCGTGCTCGCTGGCGGCCGCGAGGATCTCCTCGATATCGCCGCCCGGATCGATCACCGCCCCGGCGGAACTCGCATCGCAGCGCAGCAGCGAGCAGTTCTGCTGGAAAGGGGTGACGGGGACGATGAGGATCTGCATGGGGCCCATTGTGGCTCATTCACGCGGGAGCAGCATGATTTCCAGCGTTGGGCAGCAGGCATCCACCTCGCGGCGAGGTGGTCATGGACAGTGCCTGTCCCGGATGCCGGCAAGGCCATCCTTCGCGGCGCCTGTGATCGGCCCGGCATCGTCGACAACAACTGTTTCAGTATGATTGACCCATGGCGACCTTTCTTGCCAGCCCAGGCATTGGTAATCCGGCGACATCCGGAGAACGCCGCTTCACCGAGCGCCTGCGGGTTCTTCTGGAAGATGACTATCTTTGCTGGTTCAACGTGCCGGTTGGCAACCGTCATCAGCATCCGGACTTTCTCATCCTGCACCCGGGCTGTGGACTGCTTGTCCTTGAGGTCAAAGACTGGCGGCTGGAGACGATTCGCGATGCTGATCCGATTCGCTTCACCATCGACACGGGCAGCGGCCATAAGGTGGTGCCCAGCCCGCTGGAGCAGGCCCGTCAGTATGCGCATGCCGTGGTCTCCCTGCTGGAAAGGGACCCGCAGCTCGTCGGCCCGCCTGGTTCTCCCTTTGCCGGTCGACTGAATTTCCCCTATGGCTACGGGGTGGTGCTCTCGAACATTACGCGCCAACAGTTTCAGCGCTCCGGTCTTGCCGATCTACTCTCGCCGCATCTGATCATCTGCAAGGACGAGATGACGGAAGTGGCGGAGGCCGAGGCATTTCAGTCGCGCCTGTGGGACATGTTCAACATCCGCTTCGACAGCCGCCTGACGCTCCCGCAGGTGGAGCGCATCCGCTGGCACTTGTTTCCCGAGTTGCGCATCCACCAGCCGGGCCTCCAGTTCGGCGAGGCCGACGCAGGCAGCCGGACGGTGCCGATGGCCGACCAACTCCAGGTGATGGACCTCCGGCAGGAGGAGATCGCGCGGAGTCTGGGGGAGGGGCACCGCGTCATCCATGGAGTGGCAGGATCCGGCAAGACGCTGATTCTGGCCTATCGCTGCCGGCATCTGGTGGAGACGTTCGATAAGCCTGTCCTGGTGCTGGTATTCAATCGCACGCTTGCCTCCTGGTTGCGCCATCAGCTCGGCAGCCACGATGCGAAGGGGAGGGTGTTCGTGCATACCTTCCATGCCTGGTGTGCGGAGCAGCTGCGGCTCTATCACGTGCCGGCACCGTCTGGTGGAGACTACGACGAGTTGGTGCGCGCCGTGATCCGCGCGGTGGAGCGTGGACAAATTCCCCGGGCGCAGTACGGGGCCGTGATGATCGACGAAGGCCACGATTTCGCACCCGAGTGGCTGAAACTTGCGGTACAGATGCTGGACCCGGACAGCAACTCGCTGCTGCTCCTGTATGACGATGCACAGTCGATCTATGGCGCGAACAGACCGAGATCCTTTTCTTTTCGCAGTGTCGGCATTTCTGCGGTGGGCCGTACGAAGATCCTGCGCCGCAACTACAGGAACACCGATGAAATACTTGCCTGTGCGCGTGGCCTTGCGGCGCAGCTGCTCTCTCCGGTGGATGCCGACGAGGACGGGGTGCCGTTGCTGAGTCCTGAGTCGGGTGGGCGCAAGGGTTCCCCGCCACGCTTCGTGCAGCTAGCCTCCCTCAAGGAGGAGGCTGCCTACATCGGCGGCCAGCTGCTGGCGCTGCACGAACAGGGCGTATCCTGGAATGAGGTGGCAGTGCTTTACACTGCTCCGTTCGTGGCCGAGGAGCTGGCTGCAGCTTTCACGCGCCTGTCGGTGCCCTTCATGTGGCTGAGGGATGCCAAGACCAAGGTTTTCGATCCGTCGCAGGGCGCTGTAAAGCTCATGACTCTTCACAGCAGCAAGGGGCTACAGTTCCGCGTTGTCGTGATCGGCGGGCTTGGTTTTTGGCCGTACCGGGCCGAGACGGAAGAGCTGCGGCTACTCTATGTCGGCATGACCAGAGCCACCCATGAGCTGCTGATGACCAGCTCCAAGCCAAGTCGTTTCAGCAAACAGATTCAGGGCATCTGCGCGCGGATTGCTGCCTGATGGTGATTGCAAATGAGGGGGGCGAGAGCGCAATCGCACGAGGATTTAGTATTTATTATTCATGAGCTTGTATTGTGTTCTGAGAATTGTGTGCGAGAATGCCTCGTAGGTGCCCAGGCTTGGCCGGGAAGCCGAAAAATTGGGATATTGATTGAATCAGGGCGAATCCACCGTGGATCATGGCTCGACGCTGACGGGACTGCAGCAGCTGCTGGGGGGCAGCCGTACGGCCGGAGGGCTGGATATCGCCCTCACCAAGGTTGCCGTCGATTTCCAGAACCTGGACCAGACCGATGCCGTTGCCCTGCTGGCAGGGGCGGTGGAAAGCATCTGCAGCGGGACCGGCAGCGATGCGGCGGCCGTGGCCTTGCTGGATCCCGCCGGCGAGTCGATCCAGCGGGTGTTCTCGGCGCGCGCCACCTTCAGCGCGATCAACCCCGATGTCCTGCAGGGCGAGGCGCTGGCCGCCTGGCCATGGCTGGAGCACGGGCTTGCCCAGCTGCGCCTGCTCGGCATCGGCGACACGGCGAGGCCCGCGGCGGCGCAACGGGTGGATGCCGGGCGCCTGCGCGAACTCGGTGCGGCGGCCATCCTGCTGGTCGGTTTCGAGCTGTCCGGGCGGCGCGCCGGCTTCATCGCCTTTTTCTATGGCCAGCCGCAGCCGGCCTGGAACGCGGACCACCAGCTGCTGCTGAAGCTGCTTGGCTCGAGCCTGGCCTCGGGCCTCGAACGCTCGCGGGCGCGCGAGCTGCTGGCGAGGATCGCCGAGCGCGACGAGGTGATGAGCGCCACCGCCAATGACGGCAGCTGGGACTTCGACCCGCACGAGGGAATCCAGCGCTTCTCGCCCCGCTGGCTGGCCATCATGGGCTACACGGAAGAAGACCTGCGCAAGGCACCGATCGACTGGCGCCGGCTGGTGCACATCGAGGAGCTGCCACGCGTGCAGGCCCGGCTGCGCGAGCACATCGCCGGCGAGACCCCGCTGTTCGAGAGCGTGCACCGCATGCAGCGCAAGGACGGGGAGTGGCGCTGGATGCATTGCCGCGCCAGGGCGCTGCTCGACGACGAGGGGCGCCTGCGCCGCCTGATCGGCGTCGAGACCGACATCACCGAGCAGAAGATCTATGAAGAGGCGTTGTTCCGCGAGAAGGAGAGCGCACAGATCACGCTGCAATCCATCGGCGATGGCGTGGTGACCACCGATGCCGAATGCCACGTGGAATACCTCAACCCGGTGGCCGAGGGGCTGACCGGCTGGCGCGTCCACGAAGCGGTGGGGCGGCGCATCGACGAGGTGTTCCGCGGCTTCCACGAGGAAACCTGCGAGCCGCTGGAGAATCCGCTCTCGGTGGCGATCCGGCGCGCACGGCCCATCAAATCGGTGCGGCCCACGCTGCTGATCCGCCGCGACGGCAACGAGATCTACATCGAGAGCACCGCGGCGCCGATCCGCAACGACCGTGGCGAGGTAACCGGCGCGGTGCTGGTCTTCCACGATGTCAGCGAGTCGCGCGAGCTCAACCGGCGGCTTTCCTACCATGCCAGCCACGACATCCTCACCGGCCTGGTCAACCGCCGCGAGTTCGAGAATCGCCTCGAGCGGGCGCTGAAGAGCGCCAAAGCGCGCGAAACCTCCTACGTGCTGTGCTACTTCGACCTCGACCAGTTCAAGATGGTCAACGACTCCTGCGGACATGCCGCGGGTGATGCACTGCTGGGCCAGCTGGGTGCGCTGCTCAAGTCGAAGATCCGCTGGCGCGACACGCTTGCGCGCCTCGGCGGCGACGAGTTCGGCCTGCTGCTCGAGAGCTGCACGGTGGAGGAGGCGCTCAAGGCCGCCGAGGGGCTGAAGGCCGCCATCCAGGAGCACCGCTTCGACTGGGACGAGCGCAGCTTCAGGCTCGGTGCCAGCATCGGCGTGGTGCCGATCACCGCCGAGACCCAGGACGTGGCCGCGCTGCTGTCCGCCGGCGACAGCGCCTGCCAGGCCGCCAAGGCGGCCGGTCGCAACCGCATCTACAGCTACCAGGAAAACGACCTCGACCTGATGCGGCGCCGGCGCGAGATGCAGTGGGCCGCGCGCATCAACAGCGCGCTGGAAGAATCCCGCTTCGAGCTGTTCCGCATGCCGATCCAGCCGCTGCAGGTGGAGGAACCGGGGGCGCACTACGAGATCCTGCTGCGCATGCGCGACGAGCAGGGCGCGCTGGTCTCGCCCGATCTCTTCATCGCCGCCGCCGAGCGCTACGGCATCACCCCGCGCATCGATCGCTGGGTGGTGGAGACCGCCTTCCGCTGGCTGGTCTCCGACACCGACGAGCGCGAGCGCCTTGCCATGTGCTCGATCAACCTCTCCGGGCAGAGCCTGGTGGACGACGAGTTCCTGCCCTTCGTGGTGCGCCAGTTCCAGAAGAGCGGGCTGGATGCGACCAAGATCTGCTTCGAGATCACCGAGACCTCGGCCATCGCCAGCTACGCGCAGGCCAGCCGCTTCATCAATGCGCTCAAGGAGCTGGGCTGCCTGTTCGCGCTCGATGACTTCGGCACCGGCCTGTCATCCTTCGGCTACCTCAAGCACTTCCCGGTGGATTACCTGAAGATCGACGGCAGCTTCGTCAAGGAGATCCTCCACGACCCCATCGATCGCGAGATGGTGCGCTCGATCAACGAGATCGGCCACCTCACCAACAAGAAGACCATCGCCGAATACGCCGCCAACGCCGAGATCATCACCATGCTCAAGGGCATGGGGGTGGACTATGCGCAGGGCTACGGCATCTCCGAACCCAAGCGCATCCTGATGACTAGCGCTGCCATGCACGGCTAGCAGTGCGCCGCGACCAGTGGAGCGACTGGTCAGCCACGATACCTGCGGACCAGATCGACAACGACCCTTCGATTAGCATTCCGCTCGTGCGAGGACAAACTGCGCTGCCTGTTCATGAATGCGCATGGAATACCGGCATCTTCAACAAGATGGCCAGCCTGATCTGCAGCCCATTTGCCAATGAAGACCACGACGCGGGGCGTCAGGAGCGAGAGCCACCGCGAGAAATGCTCTGCTTTACAGGTCGCAACCGTTCGCATTGCCGGCTTCGCATCTCGTGAGGTTCTACAGCGAACGACATTGAAGTAGGCAATGTCGTTGAGAGCAAGACCGCACTCTGACAGCGGAAAGTAGTTTCCGTGAACCGGCCATCTGGGTATAAACTGATCAAGAATCGAGGATAGCTCCCGATAGCGATCGACTGTCGGTTCGTCACGTAGTTGCCGGAGCGCCCTGGTGTAAGGCTTGTCAGCCTCTGCCAGCGTCTTTGGGGTGCCGGGATTCTGGCCGATCAGTAGCACGCCCGTTCGGTGATAGTTCCTCCCGATATACCCCGGCTGCGGCACGTTCTCTGCGGCATCTCGCAGCAGATGTCGGTCACTGGCCGTCGTACATCGATCGCAGCTAATGACGCGAGTAAATTCATCATGCCAGGAAATCGGCTGGTTCATGTCCGTGGCTGACGCCTGAGCGTATCGACCGCTGGAAACGCTCGATGCGCGTGCCAAGGGCGACGCCGAAGGGGGGCGGGCATGCTTGCCCTCTTCGGGCATCTTTCGGTTGAGTTCAGAGGTTGACCCGCAAGCTCACTCCAATGATCCGCGGGTCGCCGAGGAAGGCCGAGTAGCTGCCGGTCTGCAGCGGCGAGCCGATCACGACCTGGCGGTAATCCTGGTCGAACAGGTTCTGTGCCCAGAGATCGACTTCCCAGCGCTTGTCCGCCGAGCGCAGGCCGACGCGGCCGTTCCACACGGCAAACGAGCGTTGCTGCTTCAGCGGGTCGAGGTCGGAGCCGGTGTTGTAGTCGCTCATGAAGCGGTAGTTGAGGTGGATGATGCCGTTCCAGTGGTCGCTGACCGGCTCTTCCCAGGTGGCGGAGCTGGTCAGGACCCAGCGCGGCGCGTTGGTGATGCGCTTATCGGAGAGTGCGGTGTCCGGCGGCGCGAGGTTGCTGTCGTAGCTCGCATCGGTGTAGGTCAGCCCGGACTGGATCACCAGCTGGTCGAGCGGCCTCCACAGCGCCTCCAGCTCGAGGCCGTAGGACTCCACTTCCTTGAGGTTGCTGACGATGAAGTTGGTGCCGTCGAAGGTGTTGAGCTGGAAGTCGTCGAAGGTGCTGTAGAAGGCGGTGGCCGAGAGCTGCAGGCTGTTGTCGAACAGGTAGCCCTTGGCGCCCAGCTCCCAGGAATCGACGGTCTCTTCCTTGAAGTCGAGGTTGGCGAGCGAGGGGCCGGCCGGCGGCGCGCTGAAGCCGCCGCGGTCGAGGTTGAAGCCGCCCGCCTTGTAGCCGCGGCTGTAGGAGATCCATGACAGCCAGGACTCGTTGATGCGGTAGGAGAGGCTGGCGATGCCGGTCCATTCCTCGTCGTCGTGCTTGCCGCCGCTGTAGTTGCCATCGAAGAGCGGGTTGATCAGCGGCAGGCACACCGGGCCCAGCAGCGCCTGCCGTTGGGCGGGGCTGAGCGTGGCACCCCAGATGCCGATGCGGCTGAGTGCAGCCGGGCAGGCGGGGTTGTTGGCGGCCAGGTTCGCATCCAGTTCCTTCTCCTCGTCGGTGTAGCGCAGGCCGAGGGTGAGGTCGAAACGCTCGTTGATGTGCCAGATGTTGTGGGTGAAGATCGCCCAGCTGTCGGAGTCCTGGCGGAAGTGGTCGCTGATGACGCCGGCCCCGGAGGGGAAGATGATGCCGGGCGCCATGCCGGTCATGGCGGCGAGGTTGAGCATCCCGCTGGTCTGCGCGCCGATGATGGCGTTGAAGTAGGGCTCGTAATGGGCGCCGGTGCGGATGGCGTCATCGACCTTGAGTTCTTCGTCGACGTAGAACAGGCCCACCAGCCAGTCCACCGGCCCGCTGGTGCCCGCCAGCCGCAGCTCCTGGGTGAAGGTGTCGAACTCGTTCGAGTAGCCGTCGCGATCGCGGTAGAGGATGTCCGCCGCGGTGAAATCGATGTCCTGCGAGCGCTTCGATTCCCAGTTGCGGTAGGCGGTGATCGAGGTCAGCTCGCCGATGCCGGTGCGCCAGTTGAGCTCGACGGAGATGCCGTGTTCCTCGGTGTCCTGCTGGTAGCCGCGGTTGGCGTTGCTGGTCATCTCGCGGGCGAAGGGGTCCGGCGGATTGATCATCCTGCCGCCCAGCGCATTGATGATGGCCGCCGTGGGGCCGACCACCGTGGTAACCGCGGCGCAGCAGGTCTCGCTGCTGTCGGCGGCGTCGGCGATGATGCGCAGGTCCAGGTTGTCGCCGATGCTGCCCACCAACTGGCCGCGCACGTTCCAGCGGTCGCGGTCGTTGTATTCCTTGCCGGAGACGATGTCCTTGATGAAGCCGTCGCGATCCACCCAGTTGGCGTCGAAGCCCGCGGCGAAGCGCTCGCCGCCGAGACTGAAGGGCATGCTGATGCCGCCCGCCGCCCGCAGGTAGGAGTACTCGCCGCCGCTCAGCTCGGCATAGCCGGTCATGCGCTCGAGGTCGGGCTTGCGGGTGATGATGTGCAGCAGGCCGGCCGAGGCGTTCTTGCCGAACAGCGTGCCCTGCGGGCCGCGCAATACCTCGATGCGCTCCACGTCGCCGAGCTCGGAGAGCGCGACGCTGTTGCGGTTGCGGTAGACGCCGTCGACGAAGACGGCCACCGAGGATTCGAGGCCGAGGTTGTCGCCGGTGGTGCCGACGCCGCGTATGCGCACTGTGGTGCCGGCGCTTTCCGATTGCGTGCTGGTGACGACCAGGCTGGGGGAGAGCACCGCCAGCTCCTTGATGTCGCGCACCCCCGCATCGCGGATGGTCTGTTCGTTGAAGGCCGACATCGCGATCGGCACGTCCAGCACGTCCTGGGCGCGCTTCTGGGCGGTGACGATGATTTCCTCGACGGCGGCGTGGGTGCCGAGTGGCAGCAGTGCCAGCAGGGATGCGGCCAGCAGGGAAGGCCGGTACCAGGCGTGAGCGGACAAGGACAGGTCGGACATCTCGGACTCTCCTGTGTGCACATCAGCTTGATAAGCTGCAGCATACACGAGGCCCGAGGCGCCGCAAGGGTGGCCGGGCGGATGCGGGGTCCCGGCTGGCGGGCCGGCGGCGGCTGCCACCGACCCGCCACAGGCTCTCAGCCGGCGACCCTCACCGCGCTCATCACGTCTCCCTGCTCGATGGCATCGACCACGTCCATGCCGGCGACGACCTTGCCGAAGACGGTATGGCGGCCGTCCAGGTGCGGCTGCGGGCCGTGGGTGATGAAGAACTGGCTGCCATTGGTGTTGGGCCCGGCATTGGCCATGGAGATGACGCCGCGCTCGTGGCGCAGCGGGTTGCCGCTGCACTCGTCCTCGAAGCGGTAGCCCGGGCCGCCGCGGCCGGTGCCGGTGGGGTCGCCACCCTGGATCATGAAGTTGGCGATCACGCGATGGAAGCCGACGCCATCGTAGAAGCCGTCGCGTGCGAGGAACACGAAGTTGTTGACCGTGATGGGTGCGTGCTCGGTATACAGCTCGAGCTCGATGTTGCCGCGGTTGGTCTCGATGGTGGCCTGGTAGCTGCGATTCGTGTCCACCTGCATCGGTGGCGGGGCCGGGTACTGCTTGTTGCTCATGGCGGTGCTCCGCTTGGTTGGGGAAGGGGTGCGCTGCGGCCTTGCCGGCAGGCGCGTGGATTCAGGGGGCGGGGGCCTGCGGCCGGCGCCGTAGCCAGTCTGCCGTGGCCAGCGCCGCCTCGTGGCTGAATTCCTCATGGGCGAGCGCTGCTTGCACTTCGTCGATGCCCATGCAGTAGAAAGCCTGCACTTCACCGTCGCGACAGCGCGGCTGGAAGTCCGCCGGCAGCAGCAGGTCGATGCAGACGATGATTTCATCGTGGACGCCATGTTCGATGCGGCGCAGGCTGCGGATGCTGCGGCCGGGGAAGAGCATCCGCTGCGCCAGCCCGGCCGGCACGCCTGCTTCCTCCCACAGCTCGCGGGTGGCGGCCAGCCGCGGACTTTCGCCCGCACTGATGGCGCCGGCGGCGAGGTTGTCGAGCATGCCGGGGGAGCTGGCCTTGGTGGCGCTGCGCCTGGCGACCCACAGCCGGCCATCCTCGCGCCAGCCATTGACGTGCACGGCGCGGTTGCACAGGCCGAGCGTGCGGAAGGCGCCGCGCTCGAAGCGCGCCAGCTCGCCCGTTTCGTCGCGCAGCTCGCAGAGTTCATCGCGCCAGCCGGGTACCAAGCCCAGCTCGCGCAGGCCGGTTGCGGCCTCCTGCAGCAGCCGGCTGCGCTCGGGCGGTGCCAGGCCGGCGTCGCGGAGTGCATGGCCCGCGCCCGCCGGCACGAACAGCCGCTCCAGCCCGGCGATGGCTGCAGCCACCGCGGGAATCAGCCGGCCGTGCGGCTGGCCGGCGATGAACAGCGGCAGGGTGTCCTCGAGCCCGGGCGGGACTGCTTCCATGCCGGCCGTCATGCGCCGGCCCTCAGCCGGCAAAGTGGAAGCGCATGGAGAGATCCACGGCCTGGATGTTCTTGGTGATGTCACCGGTGGAGATGAAGTCCACGCCGGTCTCGGCCACGGCGCGGATGCCATCGAGCGTGATGCCGCCCGAAGCCTCGAGGCTGATGCCCGGCGCGCTGGCATTGCGCAGGTCCACGGCTGCGGCCAGGTCGGCCAGGCTGAAGTTGTCGAGCAGCAGGCGATCGGCGCCGGCGGCGAAGCCCTGTGCGGCTTCGGCGAGGTTCTCGACCTCGACCTCGAGCAGCACGCCCGGACTCTGGCGGCGGGCGGTCGCCACCGCCGCGGCGATGCTGCCGGCCGCGATGATGTGGTTTTCCTTCACCAAGATGGCATCGAACAGGCCGATGCGATGGTTGCAGGCGCCTCCCGTGCGCACCGCGTACTTTTGCGCCAGCCGCAGGCCGGGCAGCGTCTTGCGCGTGTCGAGGATGCGCGTGCCGGTGCCCGCAACGGCATCCACGTAGCGGCGGGTGGCGGTGGCCACGGCCGACAGCGTTTGCAGGAAGTTCAGTGCCGTGCGCTCGCCGCTGAGCAGTGGCCGCGCCGGGCCGCGCAGCTCGCACAGCTGCATGCCCGCCGTGACGCGTGCGCCCTCGGCAGCCTGCCAGTCGAGGCTGATGGCGGGTTCCAGCTGGCGGAAGACCTCGTCGACCCAAGCCTGCCCGCACAGCACCGCATCCTGCCGCGTGATGATGCGTGCCACCGCGGTCTGCGTGGCCGGCACCAGCGCCGCGGTGAGGTCGCCGCTGCCGAGGTCCTCGGCAAGCGCGCCGCGCACTTGTGCGCCGAGGTCGGCGGGCGTATCGGGCCTGGCGGGAGAGGTCGTCATGCCGGTGGGCAGGTGCTGGCGGCGGCCGTGCCGGTGGTGGTGCGTGATGGTCCCATGGTGGTTCCGGGTGTCTTTCCGGCAGCTGGCGGGCGGGTGGTGGTGCGCGGCAGAGGATAGGGAGCGGCTGCCGGCGGATCAAGCTTCGAAGGGGCCGGCATCGCCGGGCGCGGGCGGCGGCAATGGCAGCGCCGACTCGTAGAGCGGCTGGAAGCGGTTGACGATCTCGCAGAAGAGATCGGCCGTCACCTCCGCATCGTATACCGCGGAGTGGGCGCGGCTGGCGTCCCATGCCAGCCCCGCCGCGGCCACGGCGCGGGCCAGCACTGTCTGCCCGAGCGCGACGCCGG
>JACFNV010000067.1 GCA_019454675.1 Gammaproteobacteria bacterium
CTCGTTGACGTTGTGGAGCAGGAACTGCCGCTTGCCGAGGCCGGCGAGCGTCTGCCCGAGGCCCTGTGCATCGAGGCGCTCGCCACCCGCGGCGCCCAGCAGCCCCTCCAGTACGCGTGCCTTGTCGCGCTCGGTCTGCAGGCGGCCGATGAACCAGGTGCCGGCGTTGGCGAGGCCCTTGTAGTCGAGGTCCACCGGGTTCTGCGTCGACAGCACGATGCCCAGGCCGAAGGCGCGGGCCTGCTTGAGCAGCGTCAGCAGGAGCAACTTGGTGGGCGGGTTGGCCACCGGCGGCATGTAGCCGAAGACCTCGTCCATGTAGAGGATGGCGCGCAGCGAGGGCGTGCCCGGCTGGCGGCGCATCCAGGCGACCAGCTCGGCCAGCAGCAGCGTCAGGAAGAACATGCGCTGCGCATCATCGAGGTGCGCGATGCTGACCACGGACACGCGCGGCTTGCCGTCGGCGGTGAACAGCAGGCCGTCGGCGGACAGCGGCTCGCCGCGGGTCCAGGCATCGAAGCCGGGTGCCGCCAGCAGGTTGTTCAGCCGCAACGCCAGCGCCTGGCGCTCGGCGGCGGGGAAGAAGCTCTCCAGGTCCAGCACGCCGACGCGGCTGAAGGGCGGCTTCTGCACCAGGCCGATGAGGCCGGCGAGGTCGAGCGCCTGCTCCTGCTTCCAGACGTGGTCGAGGATGTTGCAGACCAGGATGTGCTCGCGGCTGGTCAGGGGGTCCACGGGGAGCCCGAGCAGCGTCAGCAGCCCGGTGGCCGTGGCCTGCAGCCGCTCGCGCCACAGGTCGGCATCCTCGGCGAGCTCCGCGGCCGGCGGCGCGAAGGTCTTGAGCACCGAGAGCGGCAGGCCCGCGCTGCTGCCCGGGGTGTAGAGCGCGAAATCCGCAGCCGCGCGCAGCGCGGCGATGCGCTCGGGGCCCTGCCCCCAGCCGGCCAGCCCCTGCTTCCAGCTGGCGGCCTGCGCCGCGGCGAAATCCTCCGTCAGCTGGCCGGCCTCGGCCGCCGCACGCGGATCCACCCAGGGGGCAAAATCCTCCGCCGCCAGCTTCGGGAAGGTCAGCAGCAGGTTGCCGAGATCGCCCTTGGGGTCGATGGCGATCACCGGGATGTGATCGATGGCCGCCTCCTCGATCAGCCCGATGCCGAGCCCGGTCTTGCCGCTGCCGGTCATGCCGACGATCACGGCATGGGTGGTGAGGTCCTTGGAGTCGTAGAGGATCAGGTCGTCGCTGACGCTGCCGGTGGCCTGGTCGATACGCTTGCCAAGGTAGAAAACGCCCAGTTTTTCGAAGTCCTGCATCCCTGCATGATACGACAGCCCGCCACGGGTTGACGCCGCCGGGGTGCAGGGAGAACGATAGCCGCCAGGCAAGCAACGGGGACGACCATGCGCTGGGAAGGCGGCAGGCGGAGCAGCAACATCGAGGATCGGCGCGGCATGTCGCCGGGCCGTGGCGGCATGATCGGCGGCGGCCTCGGCACCCTCGTGCTGGTCTTGCTGGTGGCGTGGTTCTTCGGCGTCGATCCCGCCCCGCTGCTGCAGAACCTGCCGGCCGATGGCGGCGGCGCCCCGGCGCAGGCGGGCCAACCGCTGCCGACCCCCGGCGAGGATCCGCAGGCCGATTTCGTCGCCACCGTGCTCGGCTACACCGAGGACAACTGGTCGGCGCTGTTCCAGGCCGCCGGGCGCCGCTACACGCCACCCAGGCTGGTGCTGTTCAGCGGCGCCACCCGCTCGGCCTGCGGCATGGGCGAGGCCGCCATGGGGCCCTTCTACTGCCCGGCCGACCAGCAGATCTACATCGACCTCGATTTCTTCCGCGAGCTGGCGGAACGCTTCCGCGCCCCCGGCGAGTTCGCGCAGGCCTATGTCATCGCCCACGAGGTGGGCCACCACGTGCAGAACCTGCTCGGCACCTCGGCACAGGTGCAGCAGGCGCGACGCACGCTGGGCGAGAAGGAGGCCAATGCCCTGTCGGTGCGCGTCGAGCTGCAGGCCGACTGCCTGGCCGGCGTGTGGGCAAAGCACGCCGACGAGGCGCAGGCCATCCTCGAGCGCGGCGACATCGAGACCGCGCTTGCCGCTGCCACCGCCATCGGCGACGACCGCCTGCAGCAGCAGGGCCGCGGCTACGTCACGCCCGACTCCTTCACCCACGGCAGCTCGGCACAGCGCGTGCGCTGGTTCCGCCGCGGCATCGACAGCGGCGACCCGGCCCGCTGCGATACCTTCAGCGCGCAGGATCTGTAGGCGCGCCCCCGTCGCCGGCCGGCAGGAACAGCCCCAGCAGCTCGTTGAGGAAGCGCAGCCCCAGCGCGGTCGGGCGGATGCGCTCCGCGCTGCGCTCGAGCAGGCCGCGCGCGCAGGCCTGCGACAGCGCCGGCTCCGTGGCCGACAGCGGCTGCCCGGTGCGCTCGCCGAACAGCGCCACCGGAAAGCCCTGCGGCAGGCGCAGCGCATTCATCATGAACTCGAAGACCGCATCGGCCGGCGCCACCTCGCGGCGCTCGGCCACCGCATCACCCGCCAGCACGCGGCGCTGGTAATCCGCCGGCACGCGGCTGCGCGCCTCGCGCACGATGCGGGCCGGCCAGCTGAGCTTGGCATGCGCGCCGGCGCCGATGCCGAGGTAGTCGCCGAAGTGCCAGTAGTTCAGGTTGTGCCGGCATTCGGCGCCGGGCAGCGACCAGGCGGAAACCTCGTAGCGCTGCCAGCCCGCCGCGGCAAGCTCGCCATGCACCGCCTCCTCGATGGCGGCGGCGAGCTCGTCGTCCGGCAGCGGCGGCGGGCGGCTGAAGAAGACCGTGTTGGACTCGATGCTCAACTGGTAGAAGGACAGGTGCTCGACGCCGGCGGCAAGCGCCGTGCGCACATCGGCCAGCGCATCGGCCAGCCCCTGCTCCGGCAGCGCGTACATGAGGTCGAGGTTGATGCGCGCGAAGCTCTGCTGCGCCAGCTCGATCGCGCGCCGCGCCTGCGCCGCATCGTGGATGCGCCCGAGGCGGCGCAGCTGCCGGTCATCGAAGCTCTGGATGCCGAGCGAGAGGCGGTTGACGCCCGCGTCGCGATAGCCGCGGAAGCGTTCCGCCTCGGCCGTGCCGGGATTGGCCTCGAGCGTGACCTCGGCACCGTCCGCCAGCGGGACCCTGGCTGCGATGCCCGCCAGCAGGCGCGCCACCGCGGCCGCGGAAAACAGGCTGGGGGTGCCGCCACCGATGAAGATGCTCCGCAGCCCGCGTCCCTGCGCCGCATCCCGCGCGGTATCGAGGTCCTCCAGCAAGGCATCGACATAGGCCGCTTCCGGCAGCGGGCCACGCTGCTCGTGCGAATTGAAGTCACAATAGGGGCACTTGCGCACGCACCAGGGCAGGTGCACGTACAGTGCCAGCGGCGGCAGGGATGCTGACATGCGGTCATTCTAGGGCCGCGCGCCTCGCCGCAGCGGCGCTTGTGCCAGAATCCGCGGGGCCAGCCGCGCATCACCGGGAGACCGCACAGCATGAAGTCCACCATTCCGGCGCTCGGCGCCCTGCTGCTGCTCGGTGCCTGCGGCAGCCCGCCCCCGCCGGCCCCGGCGCCGGAACCGCCCGCGGCAGCCGCGCCGCAGGCACCCGCCGGCCAGCGCCTGCGCGAGCTCGTCGAGGACTGGTACGAGGACTACCTGCGGCTGCACCCGGTCAGCGCCACCTTCATCGGCGACCATCGCTACGATGCGGAGCTCGCCATCCCCGATGCGGCCCACGAGGCGGCGCTGCTCGCGCTGCACAAGAAGGGCCTCGAGGGGCTCGAAGGCATCAACCCCGAGGAACTTGGGCCGGCCGACCGCATCACCCGCGAGATCTTTGCCTGGGCGCGCCGGAACGACCTCGACAACGCGGCCTACCCCGGCCGGCTGCTGCCGCTCGACCAGTTCAACAACCCGGCAGCCTTCTTCGCCCAGCTGGGCTCGGGCGAGGTGGTGCAACCCTTCGCCACGGTGCGCGACTACGAGCGCTTCGCCGTGCGCATGAGCCGCTTCCCCACCTGGGTGGACCAGGCCATCAACAACATGCGCAGCGGCATGGAGCGCGGCATCGTGCCGCCACGCGTGGTGGTGGAGCGGCTGATCCCGCAGATCGCCGCCATCGCCGTGCCGAGGGCCGAGCAGAGCGTGTTCTGGCAGCCCATCGCCGGCCTGCCGCGCGAGTTCTCCGCCGCCGACCGCGCCAAGCTCGCGCGCTCCTACCGCGACGTGATCTCCGGTGCGGTGCTGCCCGCCTACCAGCGCCTGCTCGGCTTCCTGCGCGAGGACTACCTGCGCCGGTCGCGGGCGAGCATCGGCCTGTCCGCGCTGCCCGACGGCGCGGCGTGGTACGCCTTCCTCGCCCATGCCTACACCACCCTCGATACCCCGGTGGAGGAGATCCACGCCATCGGCCTGCGCGAGGTGGCGAGGATCGAGGCGGAGATCGTGCGCACCGCGGCACGCGCCGGCCTCGAGGGCAACACGGCCAGGCGGGCCGCGGCGATGCGCGCGGATCCGCGCCTGCGCTACCCGGATGCCGATGCGCTGCTGGAGGCCTATCGCCAGGTGGACGGCCGGGCGCGCGCCGCGGTGCCGCGCCTCTTCACCCTGATGCCCAGGGCCGGGCTGGAGATCCGCCCCATGGAGCCCTTCCGCGCACAGGCAGCGGCCGCGGCCGAGTACTACGCACCGGACGCCGATGGCGCGCGCCCGGGCATCTTCTACGTCAACACCTCGGAGCCCGCCACGAGGCCCAGCTACCAGGTGGAAACCATCTTTCTCCACGAGGCCATCCCCGGCCACCACTTCCAGATCGCGCTCAGCACGGAGAACAGCCGCCTGCCGCGCTTCCAGCGCCTGGGCACCGATGACGCCTTCTCCCATGCGCCGGACACCACCACCGCCTACGTCGAAGGCTGGGCGCTCTATGCCGAGAGCCTCGGCGGCGAACTCGGCTTCTACACCGATCCCTGGATGCGGCTCGGCAACCTGTTCGCCGACGCCTGGCGCGCGGCGCGGCTGGTGGTCGACACCGGCATCCACGCCCGGGGCTGGAGCCGCCAGCAGGCCATCGACTACCTGCTCGCGCACACCGCGCTCGCGCCGGCCGATGCCGCGGCGGAGGTCGAGCGCTACATCGCCTGGCCCGGCCAGGCCCTTGCCTACAAGATGGGCGAGCTGACGATCCGCCGCCTGCGCAACGAGGCCGAGCAGGCGCTGGGCCAGCGCTTCGACCCGCGCGCCTTCCACGCCGCGGTGCTGGAGGACGGCGCCATGCCGCTGCCGGTGCTGGAGGCCAAGCTCGGGCGCTGGATCGAGGCTGTCGCCGGGGGGCAGGTGCCCGAAACCTGAACCATGCCGTTGCGGCACGCCCGCCGCCTCGGCTACAAGGCTTCTGGCATCCACCACACGGGGCACCTGCGCCCATGCAGCTCGACTGGCTTACCGGCTTCATCCTCGGCATCGTCGAGGGCCTGACTGAATTCCTGCCCGTCTCGAGCACGGGCCACCTGATCCTCACCGGCTCGCTGCTCGGCTATGAGGGCGAGCAGTCGGTGGTCGTCGAGATCGTCATCCAGGGCGCGGCCATCCTCGCGGTGTGCTGGGAATACCGCCGGCTGCTCACCCGCACCGCGCTCACCTGCCTGCACGATGCGCGCTCGCGCACCTTCCTGCTCAACCTGGTGCTGGGCTTCCTGCCGCTCGCCATCCTCGGCCTTGCCTTCCACAAGACCATCAAGGCCTACCTGTTCCATCCGGTGCCGGTGGCCATCGCGCTGGTGGTCGGCGGCATCGTCATCCTGCTGGTGGACCGGCACGAGGGCGAGGCCCGGCTGAAGGAGGTGCACGACGTGCCGCCGTGGACCGCCTTCCGCCTCGGCCTCTGGCAGGCGCTGGCACTGATACCGGGCACCTCGCGCTCGGCCGCCACCATCATCGGCGGGGTGAGCATGGGCATGTCGCGGCGGCTCGCCACCGAGTACTCGTTCTTCCTCGCCATCCCGACGCTGCTTGCCGCCACCGGCTACGAGCTGCTGAAGAGCCGGGAACTGCTGCAGGGCGCGAGCCTCGGGCCGCTGCTGCTGGCCGCGGCCTGCTCCTTCATCACCGCGCTGTTCGCGGTGCGCGGCTTCATCCGCTTCGTCGGCAGCCACACCTTCGCGGCCTTTGCCTGGTACCGCATAGCCTTCGGCGGCCTGGTGCTGGCGACCGCGCTGTCCGGCCTGGTCGCCTGGTAGCCGCCGCGCTCAGCGCCCGGCGCGCGCGGCCTCGATCAGCTCCTCGCAGAGCGCGCGGCGCAGGGCATCGTTGCCCGCCAGCCCCAGGGCGCGCCGGCCCATGTTCTCGGCCTGCACGTAATCACCCTGGTCGAGCTTGACCCGGCCCAGCTCGTACCAGGTGTCCGCATCGTTCGGATTGATGCGCAGGGCACGCTCCAGCGTCGAGGTGGCCAGCGGGTAATTGCCGGCGGCCGCCTGCTGGCGACCCTGCGCCAGCAGGGCCGCGGTCGCGCCGGTCGAGGCCGGCGGGGGCGGCGGCGGAATGGGTGGCGGCGGTGCCGGCGGCACCGCCCTGGGCGGCGGCTCGGGCACGACGATCGGCTCGGGCTGCGGTGGCGGCGGCAGGGCCTCCGCCGGAAAGCGCTGCGGCGGCGGGGGTTCGTAGACCGGCACCGTGCAGGCCGCCGGCACCACCAGCAGCAGCGCCAGCAGGCAGCGGCGCAGCCGGCCAGCGCCGGCCAGCGCAGCAGGCTTCAGGGCATCAGGCCGCGCAGCCATTCGATGGTTCTCCCCGCAAGGTCCATGGATTGCCCTTCGTCACCGGCGCAACCCGGCAAGGGCGGTACCCGGGTGCCTTCGGGCACCACGATCACCAGCGGATCGCCGCAATCGCCGCTTGCAGCCAGCCCCGTCGGGTAATCGATGCTGATGGTGGCGAGGCCTGCGGGCAGCGGTGCGGCGAAGCTCGCCAGCGAGGTCTGCCCCATCACGGCGCTCCACACCGACATGGCACCGCTGGCGCCGGTCAGCCCGGTGGGCTGGTTGTCATCGTAGCCGATCCAGACCACGCCCAGCAGGTTCTGGGTAAAGCCGGCGAACCAGCTGTCGCGCAGGTCATTGGAGGTACCGGTCTTGCCCGCCGCCACGATGCCGGGGGGCAGGCGGTTGCCGGCGGCGCGGCCGGTGCCACGGCGCATCACCTGCACCAGCGCCTGGTTGAGCTGGTAGGCCACCGCCGGCTCCACCGCCTGCTCGGTGCTGAGCGGAAACTGTGCCAGCGGCGTGCCATCGGGTCCCTGCACGCCGCGCACCGCGCGCAGCGGCGAACGATAGCCGCCGCTGGCCAGCGTGCTGTAGAGCTGTGCCACTTCCAGCGGCGCCAGGTCGACGGCACCCAGCAGCAGCGCGGGATTGGCCTGCACCTTGGCACCGACGCCGAGGCGGCCGAGCATCTCCACCACGCGGGGCACGCCGACCTCCATGCCGAGGCGCACGGTGGCCAGGTTCATGGACTCGGCCAGCGCGCGCACCAGCGGCACCTCGCCATGCGCGCGGTTGTCGAAGTTCCGCGGCCGCCAGATGTTGTTGCGGCCAAGCCTGACCTCGATGGGCGCATCATCGATGCGCGTGGCGAGCGTATAGCCATCCTCCAGCGCCGCCAGATAGACCACCGGCTTGACCAGCGAGCCGATCGGCCGGCGCGCCTCGAGCGCGCGGTTGTAGCCCTCGAAGCCGGCGCGGCGACCGCCCACCACCGCGAGCACCTCGGCGGTCTGCGGATCGGCCAGCACCACGGCTCCCTCGAGCTCGGGCTTGCCGGCGCGCTGCAACCGCTTCACGCCCTCGGCCAGCGCCGACTCCGCGTTGGCCTGCAGCAGCGGGTCGAGGCTGGTGAACACCCGCAGCCCCGCGGTAGTGAGGTCTTCCTCGCGGTAGTGTTCGGCCAGCTCGCGGTTCACCAGCGCCATGAACGCCGGGTAGTAGCTGGCGGCGACATTGTGGTCGAGGACCACGCCGAGCTTGCGCAGGCTGGCGGCATCGGCCTGTGCGGGCTCGACGACGCCATTCTCGGCCAGCAGCTTCAGCACCATGTTGCGCCGTGCCAATACCCGCTCGGGATGGCGGCGCGGGTCGTACCAGGATGGCCCGCGCACCACCGCCACCAGCGTGGCGACCTCGTGCAGCTGCAGCTCGGCCAGCGGCTTGCCGAAGTAGAACTGGCTGGCCAGCCCGAAGCCGTGGATGGCGCGGCTGCCATCCTGGCCGAGGTAGATCTCGTTGAGGTAGGCGTTGAGGATGTCCGCCTTGTCGTAGTGCAGCTCCAGCAGCAGCGACATCAGTGCCTCGCGCGCCTTGCGCCGGAAGGTGCGCTCGTTGCCGAGGAAGTAGCTGCGCACCAGCTGCTGGGTCAGCGTGCTGGCGCCCTGTCGCACCTGGCCCGAGCTCAGGTTGACGAACAGCGCGCGCATGATGCCGAGCACATCGATGCCGTGGTGCTGCTCGAAGCGCCGGTCCTCGACCACGCGCAGCGCCGCCGGGATCAGCGCCGGGACATCATCCGGCTCGACGATGATGCGGTCCTCGCCATCGGCCGGGAACACGCTGCCGATCAGCGGCGGATCGAGCCGCAGCAGCGGCAGCATGCCGCCCGTGTTGTCACGCAGCATGCTGAGCGTGCTGCTGGAGAAGCCGACGACCGCGGCCTGGGCCGGCTGCGGCCCGTCCCAGAAATCGAAGGGCCTGGTCACCAGCTCGATGCGCCCGCCCACGCGGCGGAAGCTGCCGGGGCGGTCGGGCCGCGGCATGCTGCGGTAGCCCAGCCGCTGCAGCTCGGCCACCAGGCCGTCGATCGACAACGACTGCCCCTCGTAAAGCTCGAGCGGGCGCGCGTAGACATGCGCGGGCAGGTCCCAGCGGCGGCCATCGAAACGGCTGGTGACCAGCCGGTCGAGCCAGGCCAGGTAGGCGAGAAAGGCCACCAGCAGCACCAGCAGGGTGGCCCACACCACGCGTTGGCGCAGCAGCCAGCCGATGCCGCGGCCGAGGCGCCCGAGGCCCGCCCACAGCCACCCGCCCGGCGAGCGGCGGCTGCGGCGACGGCTGGGCTTGCCGCGCGCGGCCTTGCGGCTCATGGCAAGGATCCGGCAGCGCGATGCTGCATGACGGCGCAGGATGCAGGCCTGCCCGATGCCCCCGCGCCGCTGGCAGGCGACCGGCCGGGAGCAGCGGGTTTTCTCATGCGATGCGGCTCGGGATGCTTCACGGCCTCATCAGGCGCAGCGATCGGGGCGCACATCATAACTGCTGCGGATGGCGACATGCGTCGCGCTCCGGCCGTGGTCAATCGCGGTAGGATGGCTGCAGTCACGGGGATTATGTCGTCATGGATTGTGCACGCCACGACATACGCCGGCACGGCATCCCGCTTGCCGGCCTGCTGCTCTGCCTGGCCACGCCGCTGGCAGGGGCCGCCGATCCCCGGCCGGAGCCCCGCTCCATGGGCGAGGCAGCGCCGATGGCCATCGAGGCGCCATCCCCGGCGCAGGAAGATGCCGCCACCGCAAGCCAGCATCCCTGCAACCAGCCCGGCTCGGATGGCGAGGCCATGGTCGACATGATGCAGCGCGGTGTCTACCTGGGCGTGTGCAGCGCAGTCAGCTGGTTCGACGGGCTGTTCGGCACCCGCCGCTACGACCAGGACTCGGATGCCACCTACGGCCGCCTCGGCCTCACCGAGGTCTGGGACGACCGCGACGGCCTGCGCACGCGGGTGCGCCTGCGGGCACGCATTGCGCTGCCCATCGCCAGGCAGCGCGTGAAGCTGCTGTTCGGCCGCCTCGACGACCAGGAGATCGAGCAGGACGCGCAGCTCGACACCGGCACCCGCCTGCCGAGCAGCTTCCAGCGCGTGGAGGACGACTCCTGGCTGCTGGGGCTCGGCTACTCCAGGCAGGGCGCCATGAAGAACGGCTTCGACTTCGGTGCCGGCATCAAGATCCGCACCCCGGTGGACCCCTACGTCAAGGGCACCTACCGGCACAACTTCATCTTCGGCGACGACATCACGCTGCGCGCGCGCCAGACGCTGTTCTGGCGCGACAAGCGCGGCGTCGGCGAAACCACCGAGGTCAGCCTCGACAAGCTGCTCAACGAGCGCATGCTGCTGCGCTGGGACAACGCGGCAACCATCGCCAGGGACCTCGGCCGGCTCGAATGGTCCACCGGCCTCATCCTGTTCCAGAGCCTCAACGACCACCGCGGCCTCTCCTACACCGGCTTCGTGCGCGGCATCGCCAACACCGATGTACCGGTGCGCGACTATGGCGTCGAGCTGCGCTACCGCGTGCGGGTGCTGCGCGAGTGGCTGTTCCTCGAGGGCCGCAGCAGCCTGACCTGGCCCAGGGAAAGCCGCATCGAGGAGCGCGACATCAATCCGGGCGTGGGGCTCGGCTTCGAGATGTACTTCGGCCCGGTGCCGGCGGGGGAGCTGCGCTAGGCGGCAGGATCATCCGCACACCACCCCGGTGCGGCACCACCCCAAGGGCAGATACATGCCTTCCGCGGCGGGCCTGCATGACCCGTCCCGGGCGGAGCATCACGCTCAGGAAAAGGCCTGCAGGCCGGTCTGCGCGCGCCCGAGGATCAGCGCATGCACATCATGCGTGCCCTCGTAGGTATTGACCGCCTCGAGGTTGAGCATGTGCCGCATCACCTGGTATTCGCCGATGATGCCGTTGCCGCCGTGCATGTCGCGCGCCTGGCGCGCGATGTCGAGCGCCTTGCCGCAGTTGTTGCGCTTGATGAGCGAGATGGCCTCGTGCATCAGTCGCCCCTCGTCGATCAGCCGCCCGACGCGCAGCGCCGCCTGCAGGCCGAGCGCGATCTCGGTCTGCATGTCGGCGAGCTTCTTCTGCACCAGCTGCGTCGCCGCCAGCGGGCGGCCGAACTGCCGGCGCGCCAGCGTGTAATCGCGTGCGGCCTGCCAGCAGAACTCGGCGGCCCCCATCACCCCCCAGGCAATGCCGTAGCGCGCGCGGTTGAGGCAGTCGAAGGCGGCCGACAGGCCGTGGGCGCCGGGCAGCAGGTTTGCCTCGGGCACCACCACGCCCTCCATCACCACGTCGCCGGTGATGGAGGTGCGCAGGCTGAGCTTGCCCGGGATGCGGTGGGCGGAAAGCCCCGGCATGCCCTTCTCGAGGATGAAGCCGCGCACCGCATCATCGTGGGCGGCGGATCGCGCCCAGACCACGAACACATCGGCCACCGGCGAATGGCTGATCCACAGCTTGGTGCCGCTGAGCCGGTAGCCATCGGCCACCTTCTCGGCACGGGTTTCCATGCCACCGACATCCGAGCCGTGCCCGGGCTCGGTCAGCGCATAGCATCCCACCCACTCGCCGCTGGCGAGCCGCGGCAGGTAGCGCCGCCGCTGCGCCTCGCTGCCATAGGCGTGGATCGGGTGCATGCCGAGCGAGCACTGCACGCTCAGCGAGGAGCGGTAGCCCGAGTCCACGCGCTCGATCTCGCGCGCCACCAGCCCGTAGCCGACATGCGAGAGTCCGGCGCCGCCGTATTCGCGCGGCAGCGTGCCGCCGAGGATGCCGGCCTCGCCCATGCGGTGGAGCACCTCGCGGTCGAATGCATTGCTCTCGAAGCCGGCCACGGCACGCGGCGCCAGCTCGCGCCGTGCAAACTCGCGCGCGGCATCGCGCAGCTGCCGCTCCTCGCTGGAGAGCTGCTCCTCGAGCAGAAGGGGATCCTCCCAAAGGAAGCCGGCGGTGGAGGCAGCGGGCATGGATGGCACTCCTGGTGATCGAGCGGATGGACCGCCCGGCGGTCGCCGGAACAAGATGCTCCGGCAGCCACGGGGCTGCGCCCGATGCTACTGCAGGCGGCAAGCGGCTGGTACATCACCGGCAGCCAGGTTGTATGCTGTTCCCGCTGCGGACACGGCAGGCAGGCAGCGGAGGCAACCTGCAGGCCACTGCCGTGGCACACTCGCACCACCACATCCGGACATGACACCACGGGGGAACCAGGATGAGATTCCACGTCGAGCGCCTTTCACCTTCATTCGCGGCATGGCTGCTGCCGCTGGCATGGCTGTTCCTGGCGCTGGCCGGAACATCCGCCGCCCGGGCCGAGACCGCGGTACAACAGGCCGACTACCGGATCACCGCGCTCATCGACCCGCCGCGGCACGGCCTGGAGGCCGAGGTGACCGTCACCGTGCCGGTGGCCGCCGCCGGACAGCCGATCGAGTTCGTGCTGGCCGCCAACCTGGCGATCAGCAAATCCAGCCTGCCGCTGGAAAAGCGGCCCATGGTGGCCGGTGACGAGCTGTTCTCCGGCATCAACGGCAGCAGCGAAGCCATCGCCCGCCGTCGCGGCGTCAGCCGCTATCGCGTGACGCTGCCGGCAGGTGCCCGCGAGTTCAGCCTGCGCTACGCCGGCCTGGTGGACATGCAGCCGGAAACCAGCGCCGAAGAGTACGCACGCAGCTTTGCCGAAACCCCGGGCATCATCGATCCCAAGGGCGTCTATCTCGCCGGCAGCACGCTGTGGTACCCGCAGCTGCTCGCACCGGTGGTGAGCGAACTGATGACCTATTCGCTGGAGGTCAATGCACCCGCCGGCTGGCACCTCATCGCACCCGGCAACGGCACTTCCGCCGGTGCCAATGGCAAGGCACGCTGGCACTCGCCCTCGCCGGTCGACGAGATCACGCTCTCCGGCGGTCCGCTCACCGAATACACCGCCCAGGCGGGCAAGGTGCAGGCGCAGGTCTACCTGCACAAGGACGACCCCGCCATGGCGGCGAAATACCTCGATGCCACCAGCCGCTACCTGCGCATGTACAACGAGCTGATCGGCCCCTATCCCTACGAGAAATTCGCGCTGGTGGAGAACTTCTGGGAAACCGGCTACGGCATGCCCTCCTACACGCTGCTCGGGCCGCAGATCGTCCGCTTCCCCTTCATCCTCACCTCCTCCTACCCGCACGAGATCCTGCACAACTGGTGGGG
>JACFNV010000068.1 GCA_019454675.1 Gammaproteobacteria bacterium
CTGCTTGCTTATTCGGGCCGCCGCCCGGCGGCGCTGGCCGCGGTGCTGTGATGGCCGTGCAGCGCGATGCCTGGCGCCTGCGCGAGCCCTCGGTGCTGCCCGGCTTCGGGCTGACGCTCGGCTACACCGTCCTCTATCTCTCGCTGATCGTGCTGCTGCCGATGACCGCGCTGGTGGTCAAGGCCACCACGGCACCGCTGGAGCACGTCGTCGCCACCCTCGCCGAGCCGCGGGTGCTGGCCGCGCTGCGCCTGTCCTTCGGCGCCGCGCTGCTGGCCGCCGCCATCAATGCCGTGTTCGGCCTCATCGTCGCCTGGGTGCTGGTGCGTTACGAGTTCCCCGGCCGGCGCGTGCTCGATGCACTCATCGACTTGCCGTTTGCCCTGCCCACCGCGGTGTCGGGCATCGCGCTGGTGACCGTCTTTGCCGAGAACGGTCCGGTGGGCGGCTGGCTGGCCGGCTTCGGCATCAAGGTGGCCTACACCTGGGTGGGCGTCACGGTGGCGCTGGTGCTCATCGGCATTCCCTTCGTGGTGCGCACGCTGCAGCCGGCGCTGATGGCGCTCGATCCGGCGCTGGAGGAGGCGGCCGCCTCGCTCGGCGCACGGCGCTGGCAGAGCTTCCTGCGGGTCGTCCTGCCGGCGATCCTGCCGGCCCTGCTGACCGGCTTCACGCTGGCCTTTGCCCGCGGCGTCGGCGAGTACGGCTCGGTGATCTTCATCGCCGGCAACCTGCCGTTGCAGACCGAGATCGTGCCGCTGCTGATCATCATCAAGCTCGAGCAGTTCGACTATGCCGGCGCGGCGATCCTCGGCTTCCTGATGCTGGCGCTGTCGTTCCTCATGCTGCTGCTCATCAACCTGCTGCAGGCCTGGCAGCGGCGTCGCCTCGGGCTGGCGGCCTGAATCGGTGCCGGTGCAGGCGGACCAGGGTTACCAGCGCGGCCACGTGTGGCGCGAACGGCTGTGGCGCTGGCTGCTGATCGGCGTCGCCATGCTCTTCCTCGGCCTCATGCTGCTGCTGCCGCTGTTCACGGTGCTTGCCGAGGCGCTGGCGCGCGGCCTCGATTTCTACCGCGAGGCCCTCGTCGAGCCCGATGCGCTGGCCGCCATGCGCCTCACGCTGCTGGTGGCGGTGATCGTCGTGCCGCTCAACACGGTGTTCGGCATCGCGGCGGCCTGGCTCATCGCCCGCTTCGGCTTCCGCGGCAAGAGCCTGCTGGTCACGCTGATCGACATGCCCTTTGCCGTCTCGCCGGTGATCGTCGGCCTCGGCTACGTGCTGCTGTTCGGCGCCAGCGGCTGGTTCGGCCAGTGGCTGGAGGAGCGCGACATCCTGGTGATCTTCGCGCTGCCCGGCATCGTCCTCGTCACCCTGTTCGTGACCTTCCCCTACGTGGCCCGCGAGCTCATCCCGCTGATGCAGCTGCTCGGCACCGACGAGGAGGAGGCCGCCATCTCGCTGGGTGCCGGCGGCTGGACCACCTTCTTCAAGGTGACGCTGCCCAAGATACAATGGGGCGTGATCTACGGCGTGATCCTCTGCAATGCGCGCGCCATGGGCGAGTTCGGCGCGGTGGCGGTGGTTTCCGGGCACATCCGCGGCCTGACCACGACCATGCCCCTGCACGTGGAAATCCTCTACAACGAGTACAACATCGCCGCCGCCTTCGCGGTGGCCTCGGTGCTGAGCCTGCTGGCGGTGGTGACGCTGCTCGTCAAGACCGGCATCGAGTGGCGCACCGGCCTGCGGGGCCGGCATTGAACGGCGGCCGGCGATGAAGCGCTTGCGCCCCCCCGGTCTCGCCGCCTGGCTCGCCATCGGCAGCGGCGTCATCGTGCTGCTGGCGGTGGCGGCGGTGGCGGTCTCCTCGGTCGGCCTGCTCGGGCAGCTGGTGCGCGGGCAGGCCATGACCCAGGTGGAACTGGTGGCGGCCGCCGCCCGTGACCAGCTGCTGCGGCTCAACGAGGAGGTCCTCGTCGATACCCGCGAGCTGGCCGGCAGGCAGACGCTGATCCGCCTCCTGCTCCAGGGCAACATGCGTGGCCTGGAGCCGCTGATGGCCCGCCTGGCGCAGTCGAAGGGCCTCCACGCCTGCCTGCTGGCAAGCGATGCCGGGGTGGCGGTGGCGGTGGGCGGCCCGCTGTCCTGGGCCGAGATCGAGCCTGCCATCGACGAGCAGGGCGAGCGCTTCGTCATCGCCTCGCGCGACACCGGCCTCATCCTCAGCGGCGCCGCCGTGCCGATCCCGCGCCTCGGCCACTACCGGCTGATCGCCGTGCGCGCCGTCGATGCCGGCGTGATGGCCGGGCTCGAGGAGCAGGTTGGCGCGCGGCTCGGGCTCATCAACTACGCGACCTACACGGCGCCGCCCGAGGACCCGCTGACCGAGCTGCACGGCGAGGCCATCGGCAGCGGGCAGGTGGTGGCGCGCCGCCTGCAGGTCCCCGATGCCTACGTGGCCACGGTGCCGTGGTCGGCGAGCACCGGGGAACTGGTCGGGCTGGTCGACGTGCAGATCGATGCCAGCGGCTTCGACGCCTCGGCGCGTGCGCTGCGCCGGCGCCTCGCCTTCATCGCGCTGGTCGTGCTGGTGCTGGCGGCGCTTGGCGGCATGCTCTACGGGCGCTGGCTGGCGCGGCCGCTGGAGGCGCTGCGCAATGCCGCCGACCGCATGGGGCGTGGCGACTTCTCGGTGGCAGTGCCGCACTCGGGCATCAGCGAGATCGGTTCGCTGGCCAGCACCATGGACGAGATGCGCAGCAACCTCGTCGACCTCACCGCGGTGCTCAGGCGCCGCGAGGCGGAGGCGCGCGCCCTGCTTTCGGGGGTGGTGGAGGGCGTGTTCGCGGTCGATGCCCAGCGCATCGTCCGCTACGCCAACGAGCAGGTGGTGCGCATGCTCGGCAGGCCGCAGGAGGAGATCATCGGGCGCTTCTGCGGCGATGTGCTCAACCCCGAGGTGCAGGCAGGCATGCGCCCCTGCGAACGCGACTGCCCGATACTGGCGGCACGCACCACCGGCCGCGAGAGTCGCATGGCCATGCGGCTGGTGGCGCCCGACGGCTCGACGCGCTCGGTGGTCGTCATCAGTGCGCCGCCGGTCGAGGGCCAGCAGGTGCAGGTGCTGCGCGACGAGACCGAGCTGGAGGCGGTGCGCCGCGCCCGCGACACGGTGCTGGCCAATATCTCGCACGAGTTCCGCACCCCGCTGGCCGCCCAGCTGGCCTCCATCGAACTGTTGCGCGATGGCCTCGGCACCCTGCCGGCGAGCGGGCAGGACGAGTTGCTGCACAACCTCGAGCGCGGCGTGCTGCGGCTGATGCAGCTGATCGACAACCTGCTGGAAAGCGTGCGCATCGAGGCCGGCCAGCTCGGCATCCGCGCGCAGACGCTGGCCCTGCCCGAGGTGGCCGAGGAGGCGGCGGCGCTGGTGCGCCCGCTGCTCGCGCAGCGCGGGCAGCAGCTCGAGGACGATTGGCCTGCCGACCTGCCCGGCCTGGTCGGCGATGGGCAGCGCCTGGTGCAGGTGTTCGTCAACCTGCTGGCCAATGCCTGCAAGTACGCCCCCGAAGGCACCACCATCCGCATCGGCGGCGAGCTGCGCGGCGCACATCTCGCGGCTTGGGTGGAGGACGAGGGGCCGGGGCTTGCCAGTGCCGACCCGGCCAGCGTCTTCCAGCGCTTCAGCCGCGCCGGGGAGGTGGAGCCCGAGGCCCCGGGGCTGGGCCTCGGGCTGTGGATCGTGCGCTCGATCATCGAGCGCCACGGCGGCGAGGTGGGCATGGAGCGCACCGCCGCCGGCCGCACGCGCTTCTTCTTCATGCTGCCGGTGGGGGAGCGGGCGTGAAGCTGCTGCTGGTGGACGATGATGCGGATCTCCTCGCCGTGACCCGCTTCGCGTTCCAGCAGGCAGGCTTCCTCGTCATTGCCGCGGGCAGCGTGCCCGATGCGCTGGCCGCCTTCGAAGCCGAGGCGCCCGATCTCGTCCTGCTCGACATCAACCTGCCCGGCGGCAGCGGCTTCGATGTCTGCCGTGCCATCCGCGCGCGCTCGACGGTGCCGATCATGATGCTGACGGTGCGTGGCGAGGAGGAAGACCTGGTGCGCGCGCTCGAGCTCGGCGCCGACGACTACCTCACCAAGCCCTTCAGCCCGCGTACGCTCATCGCCCGCACCCGTGCGCTGCTGCGCCGCGCCGGCATCGAGGCGCAGGGGCCGGTGGCGGCCGGCGACCTCGAACTCGATGCCGCGGCGCTCCAGCTGCGCCTGGCCGGCGGGCAGCTGCTGCGCCTGACCCGCCTCGAGTGCCGGCTGCTGCAGCTGATGCTGGCCCATGCCGGCCAGCCGGTGCCGACCGATCGTTTGCTGGCGCATGTCTGGGGCCACAAGGGAGGCGGCGACCGGCAAGTACTCAAGCAACTGGTGCACCGGCTGCGGCTCAAGCTGGGGGAGGCCGGCGACATCGCCGAGCGCATCGAGACCATGCCGGCGGTGGGTTACCGCCTGAACATCATGGCCTGAGGATCCGGCCCGACGGAGCAGCCGATGGCAGTCAGCTATGAACACCTGATGTCCGTGCGGACCATGGACGAGCGCGTCAGCCATACGGACCGCGAGACCCTGCTCTATGCACTGAGCGTGGGCATGGGACGCGATCCGCTCGACGCGCTCGAGCTGCCCTACGTCTACGAGGGCCATGGATTGAAGACGCTGCCAAGCATGGCCACCGTCCTGATGCGGATCCCGGTGCTGGAGTCGGGCCTCGATCTGCCCGGGGTGTTGCATGGCGAGCAGCGACTGGTGCTGCATCGGCCGCTGCCGCCGGCAGGCGAGTTGCTGCGTGACTCGCGCATAGCGGCCGTGTATGACAGGGGCGTGGGAAAAGGGGCCATCGTGTTGATGGAGGCCCGCGCGCGCATGGCCATCGACGATGCACCGCTGTTCACCGCCACCTCCGTGCTTTTTGCACGTGGCGATGGCGGCTGTGGCGGGCCGGGCGGCCGCCCGCCGCGACCGCATGCCATGCCGGAGCGCAGGCCGGATGGCACGCTGCGCCTCGAGACGCGCGCCGACCAGGCCCTGCTCTACCGGCTGAACGGCGATCGCAATCCGCTGCATGCGGATCCCGCGGTCGCCGCTCGCACGGGCTTCGCGGTGCCGATCCTGCACGGGCTGTGCAGCTACGGCAGCGCATGTCGTGGCCTGCTGCAGGCCGTTGCCGGCTACGACCACCGGCGTATCACCGGCCTTGACGTGCGCTTTACCTCGCCGGTATTCCCCGGCGAGGCGCTGGAGATGGATTACTGGCTCGACGGTGCTGCGGTTTCCTTCCGTTGCCGCATTCCGGCGCGTGGCGTGGTTGCACTGGACAATGGGCGGTGCTTGCTCGCCGCTTGAGTGCGGGATGCTGGTTCAGGCATCGCCCAGGGTGCCCGCCATCGGGTCACCGTGCGGCTCCTGCTCGCGCAGCTGCCAGAAGATGAGCGCCGAACCCATGGTCAGCAGCCCGATGGCGATGACGGTGGCGCGGAACACGGGCAGCGCCTGGCTGCCATCGCCGCCGCCGAGCCAGCCGCTGAAGGCGCCCAGCAGCGCGGCCGCGCAGGTCACGCCCAGGCTCATGCCGAGCATCTGGATCATCGAGAACAGGCTGTTGCCGCTGCCCGCCTGCGCGGCGGCCAGGTCCTTGAGCGTCACCGCGTTCATGGCGGTGAACTGGAAGGAGTTGATGGCGCCGAAGACGGCGAGTTGGATGATGCGCAGCCACAGCGGCTGCGCCGGGGCCATCAGCGCGAAGCCGGCGATGACGCTGCCGAGCAGCAGGGTATTGGTGATCAGCACCGGGCGGTAGCCGAAGCGCGTGATGATGAGCGTGGTCACGCGCTTGGCACTCATGCTGGCGAGCGCGATGGGCAGCATCAGCATGCCGGCCTCAGCGGGCGAGTAGCCGAGCGCCACCTGCAGCAGCAGCGGCAGCAGGTAGGGCATGGCGCCCGAGCCGATGCGCGCGAAGAGGTTGCCGAGCAGCCCGACCCGGTAGCTGTGCACCTTGAACAGTACCGGGGCGAACAGCGGTGCCGGATTGCGCAGCGCGTGCAGCCAGTAGGCGGCGAGCGCAGCCAGCCCGAGGACCATCAGCAGCACCAGCAGCGTATGCGTCCAGCCGCCGCCATCGAGGCCGTCCAGCGCCAGCGACACGCTCACCATGGCAAAGGCGAGCAGCAGGTAGCCACCGAGGTCGAAGCGCCCGCTCGCCGCGCTGAAGTTGGGGATGAAGCGGCGCGTGGCAAGCAGCCCGATGACGCCGATCGGCAGGTTGATCAGGAAGATCCAGTGCCACGAGGCCACTTCCACCAGCCAGCCGCCGAGCGTCGGGCCGATCAGCGGGCCGACCAGCGCCGGGATGGCCACGAAGCTGATGGCGGCGAGGAACTGCTCGCCGGGGAACGCGCGCAGCACCACCAGCCGGCCCACCGGCATCAGCATGGCGCCGCCCACGCCCTGCAGCACGCGTGCGGCGATGAGCTGGTCGAGGCTGGTGGCGGCGGCGCATGCCGCCGATCCCAGCATGAACAGCGCGATGGCCATCATGAACACGCGCCGGGTGCCGAAGCGGTCGGCCAGCCAGCCGGTGGAGGGAATCACCACCGCCATGGTGAGGGCATAGGACACCACCACCGCGTGCATGCGCAGCGGGCTCTCCCCCAGGCTGTGCGCCATCACCGGCAAGGCGGTGTTGACGATGGTCGAGTCCAGCAGCTGCATGAACATGCCGATGGCCACGATCCACAGGATCAGGCGCTGCTTGTCGGGGGCGGCGGGCGTCGTCTGGCTGCCTGGTTGCATGGTCGCTCGGCAATGGCTGCGTGGCGCGGCGGCGCCGATGATAGGCGCCGCGCAGCGTGCCAGCATCCTTTTCCGGTTGCCGATGGCCGGCGCTGTTGCCGCGGAGTACACTCGACGCGGACGCGATTGGACCATCCGCGCCGCGACCCGGTCGCCTGGCAGGGCTTGCGGCAATCATCTTGTCGTCTCTTGTCGTCGCCACGGGAGGGGGAAGTCATGCGCAGGATGCTGGCCGTCGGCATGACGGCAATATCGATGATCGTCGTCGCCGCCGCGGCGCTGGCCCAGGGGCAGCGCGCGGGCGCGCAATCCACCGTGCAGCAGAAGGTGCTGCCGCCCGAGGCGCGCTACTGGATGGGGGTCAGCACCGGCAGCGGCATGATGGCCATGGGCATGGGCGGCCAGCCCTCGCTGATGGGCATGATGCGCATGGCTACCTCGGGCCCGCCGAGCGCCAGCCAGTCGGTCGAGCTGCGGCTGGGCTCCTCGCTGGCACCGGCAGGCGAGGCCGATGCCACCCATGCCTTCCCCCCCGGTGCGCAGGTGAACAAGCCGATCCACCTCGAGGTGCCGGAGCCCGGCCAGCGCGGGAGGGATATGCCGGAGGAGCCCTACCGGGAGCCCAAGGGCCAGATCACGTTCTACTGGGGGTGCGGCGAAAAGGCCGGCCCCGGCCAGCCGGTCGTGCTTACCTTCGACAAGCTGATGCGCGGCGAGAACGAGCCCGGGCTGCAGGCCCTCGAGGGGGCCGTGGGCGCGCAGTCGGTGCGCATGCCCGGCCCGGGCAACTCGAAGACCTTCGCCCGCTGGCCCCATGCGGACGCGAAGAAGCGCAACCGCGGCCTCAAGGCCGCCTTCCCGCCGGGGGCGACGCTTGCGGGCGAGCACCGCATCGAGGGCAACTACACCCCGACGATCAACTTCACGCTGCCCGCCAGCCGCAGCTTCATGGAGCCGGTGCGCTACAGCTCCACGCAGCTCGGGCCATCCGGCGCGCTGGCGCTGGCCTGGAATCCCGTGGCACGCGCCACCGGCTACTCGGTCGGGGTGATGGCCCCGGAGAAGGCCGGTGACGACAGCGCCAACATCATCATGTGGTCGTCGGCGGACCGCCCGGCCACCTTCATCCAGATGCAGTACCTCACGCCCGCCGAGGTGAAGCGGCTGGTGGGGCTCAAGGCCGTGCTGCCATCCACCACCACCAGCTGCACGGTGCCGGCCGAGGTCGTCAAGGCGACCAAGGAAGGCTCGATGCTGATGTTCAGCGCCTTTGGCGACGAGGCCACCTTCATCGATCCGCCGCGCCCGCCGGACCCGGCCGTCACCTGGGACCAGGACTGGTTCGCGCGGGTGAGCTACCGCTCGGTGCGCATGGACATGCTCTCGCCGCAGGGGGTGACCGACATGGAGGCGATGATGGGCGGTGGCGCGGCGTCGGCCGCGCCCGGCGCGGAGATGTCCGACGAGGACTATTGCGCCCAGCTCGAGCGCGAACGCGCGCAGCGGCCGGCCATCACCGACGTCATTCCCGGCGGGCGGCTGCTGGGCAAGCTCGGCCGCAAGAAGCAGGAGCCGCCTGCCGACCCGCGCTGCGCGCAGCCGGAGTAGGCGCGGACGGCGCGGCGGGCGGAACCGTGACCGCCCTCCCACTGCCGCGAGGCGCCCGCGTGGCAGGGTAGCGCGATGGTGGACCTGCTCTTCGCCGGTTGCGTGCTGTTTGCCGTCCTGGCGGGACTCGGGATGTGGCGGCGCAGGCTGGTCCGCCGCTTTGCACGCGCAATCCTCGGCCTGCTGTTTGCGTTTGCCACCATCCTCGCGCTGCTTGCGCTCTACGGCAGCATTGCGCTGGAGGCCGCCGGGAGCGGCATCCTCATCCTCCCCGCGCTGGTCCTCGGCGGCATTGCCTGGGCGCTGGGCGCGGCGTTCTTCGCCAGCCGGGACAGCGAGCGCTATTACGCGCTGCCGGTCGGGGAGAAGATCGCGGAGAACCTGCGCATCAACGACCAGATGGAGCGTGACTACCGGGAACGGCTGGCGCGCAAGCTCGTCGAGCGCGAGCGGCCATGGACGAGCCGGGCACGTCGCGAGAAGCTCGACCGCGAGATCGCGCGGTTGCAGGAGCTGCTTGCCGGCATCGCCGCCATGCGGGCGGCGATTCGCCGGCCGGAGACCTATGCCGGGGACGAGGCCTGAGCCTGGCCCTGCTGGGGAAAGCTCTTCGGGAAGGGCTTGAGGCTGAACAGCAGCAGCGCGGCCAGCGTCAGCAGGCCGCCCAGCACGTAGAGCACGCCGCTGTAGCCGCCGTTGGCTTCCACCGCCTTGGCGGTGATCAGCGGCCCGAAACCCGCGCCGATCGAGTAGGCGCTGAAGTACCAGGCGTAGATGCGGCTGAAGTAGCGCAGGCCGAAGTAGCGCCCGGCAAGATAGGCCGAGGCATTGACCTCGGCGCCCGAGGCAAGGCCGGCGAGGACGCCGGCGATCGCGCCACCGGTGAAGGCGCTTGCGCCATCCGCGCCGATCGCCAGCAGCACGCTGGCGACGATGGGGCCGATGAGGAAGGTGCTCGCCACCCGCGAGGCGAAGAAGCGGTCCATGAGCATGCCGCCGGCCAGCCGGCCGACGATGAGGGCGGCGGAAAACAGCGACAGCGCCAGCGCGGCGCGCATCGGGTCCACGCCGCGCAGCTTGAGCAGCGGCACCAGATGCATCTGCAGGCTGACGGTGCCGAAGCCCACCAGGAAGAAGGCGAGGATCATCATCCAGAAGTGGGCCTGGCGCAGGGTTTGTGCCAGCGTGAAGCCGGCGGGTTGGCTGGGTTTCGCGCCGGCGCCGCCGGCCGCGGGCGCGCCATCGGGCAGCAGCCCCATGGCGGCCGGGGTGTCCCTGACGATGATGGCGATGGCGAGGAAGCCGAGGGTGGTGACCACCGCAGTGACGATCAGGTAGGCGGTGCGCCAGCCGTAGGCGTCGATCGCCCACTGCGAGAGCAGCGGCCAGATCATGCCGCCGACGCCGAGGCCGGCGAGCGCGATGCCGAGCGCCAGGCCGCGCTGGCGGTCGAACCACAGCGAGATCACGCGGGCGAAGGAGACGTGGGTGGTGCCGAGGCCCAGCAGCGTCATCAGGATGTAGCGCGCATAGAGCGTGCCGAGCGATGCATCCTGCGCGGCGAAGGAGGCGAGCACGATGCCCTCGAGGATGAAGCCGGCGAGGATCATGCGCTTGGCGCCGAAGCGGTCGATCAGCACGCCGATGAAGGGCGAAGCGACGGTCACCGTCACGGTGGCGAGCATCAGCGCGACGAAGAGGTCCGAGGGTTGCCAGCCGAATTCGGCGACCAGCGGGCCGAGGAAGATGGAGAAGGTGCCGGTGAGCACGCTGGTCAGGCCGCAGGCCAGCCCGATGCAGCAGGCGATGGTGATGTACCAGCCGTAGAAGATCTTGCGCGAATCCATGGAGTTTCCCCACCAGCCCCTGCCGGCCCCGCGCGAGTATACGTCAGGAGCCCGCCCGGCCAAGCTTCAGGACGCCTCCGGATCCTCGATCAGCTCCAGCCATTCGCCCACCGCACCCTCGATCACCGCCACCCGCCGGCCGCGGTAGGCGATGCCCTGCAGCCGCCTTGGCGGTGCCCGCAGCGGCACGCCGCCGGGTTGCAGGCCTGCCAGCGCCGCCAGGCTGCGCACCACGAAGCTCACCATCGACATGCCCGGCGGCAGCTGCCCCGCCGGGCGCCGCCGCGGCCCGACGTGGGCGGGGAATTCGTCCATCTCGAGCAGGTGGCGCCGGCCGGGGATGCTTGCCACCGCGGTCGGGAACACCGTGTCCGCCGGCGCCTCGCAGAGCATGGCGAGCGGGCCATTGATGAAGGGCGTGCGCTCCATGATGCGATGGCCGAGCACCCCGGCATAGAACGCGTGCATGCCTGCACCGGCAGGCCCGCCAAGGGTGCAGATGAAGGGGCGGTCGACCGGGGAGCGGGCCTGCTTGAGCCCGTAGCGGCTGCCGCCGGGCAGCAGTCGGGTGAAGTAGATGAGCTCCCCCGAGGGACCGATGACCTGCATGGCGCGCGGCGCCTTGGGGCGCGGGTAGAGATCCGCCGGCCCGCCCAGGCGGCGGAAGCCCGTGCCCTCGAGCTGGCGTGCCAGCGCATCCGTGTCCTGCACCAGCAGTTCGGTGGCGATCCAGCCCCAGCTGGCCGGTGGCGCGTGGCCGCGCACGCCGGTCTCGACGAAGCGCAGATAGCAGTCCTCGCCGCTTGCGGGTTGCAGCAGCGCGTAGCGCTGGCCGGCTGCCGCCGGCGCATCCCACGCGGCACAGGCCTCGGCGCCCAGCGTGCCGCTCTCGACCACCCTGTAGCCGAGCAGGGCGGTCCAGTGCCCGAGCGCTACCGCGAGGCTCTCCACGCAATGCGTGACGATGGCGACATCGCGCAGGATCCTGGCGCCGCCCTCGCCGGCGATGATGGCTCCCTCGGCGCTGGTGCCCGCTTCCATCAGCATTCCCGCCACGCCAGCGGCGGCTCCTCCATCAGTGCCAGCTGCTCGCGCAGCGCCAGCACGTGTTCGTCCCAGTAGCGCCGGGTATTGAACCACGGGAAGGCCAGCTTGAAGGCGGGATCGGCCCAGCGCCTGGCCAGCCAGGCCGCGTAATGCATGATGCGCAGCGTGCGCAGTGCCTCGATCAGGTGCAGCTCGAGCGGATCGAAGGCGCGGAAGCTGGTGTAGCCTGCCAGCAGGCGGGCAAGCTGCGGCTCCTGCTCGGCACGGTTGCCCGAGAGGAACATCCACAGGTCCTGCACCGCGGGCCCGCTGAGCGTGTCGTCGAGGTCGACGATATGCACCTGCTCGCCCAGCACCAGCACGTTGCCCGGGTGGAAGTCGCCGTGCAGGCGCAGGAAGCGGGGCGTGCCGGCACGCTCGAAGCAGGCGCGGATACCGGTGAAGGCGTGCTCGCAGAGCCCTGCATAGATCTCGCGCAGCTCTTCGGGCAGGAAGTCCCCGGCCAGCAGGAAATCGCACGCTGCCTCGCCATGGCTTTCCAGGCCGATGCGCAGGCGGTGATGGAACGCGGCGCGCACACCCTGCAGGTGGATGCGCGCGACCAGGCGGCCGAGCTGCTCGAGCTGCGCCATGTCATCGAGTTCCGGCGCCCGCCCGCCGTGGCAGGGGTAGACCGCGAAGCGGAATGCCTCGTGCCTGTGGAGCGTGCGCCCGGCATGGGCGAGCGGTGGTACCACCGGCACTTCGGCTGCCGCCAGCTCCAGCGCGAAGCCGTGCTCCTCGAGGATGGCCTGGTCGCTCCAGCGGGCGGGGCGGTAGAACTTGGCGACCACCGGCGCCGCGTCCTCGAGCCCGACGCGGTAGACGCGGTTCTCGTAGCTGTTGAGCGCCAGCAGCCGGCCATCGCAGGCGAGCCCCAGGCCTTCCACCGCGGCGATGATGTCGTCGGGCCCGAGTTCCTGGTAGGCGAGGGTCGGGTCGCGGGTTGTCGGGGAACGGCGCGCCATGGGCAGCGGCAGTCTAGCGAAGATCGGCGGGTGCTGCCTTGCCGCCGCTGCGCCGCGCGTGCATGCGCGACGGCCGGGCTCGCATGCCGGCCGCTTCGTCACCAGATGGCCTGCAGTGCTTCCTTGCGCTCGATGATCGCGGCCTGCGAGAGGATCCATTGCTGGCGGTGGCGCACCCCGGGCGATGGCCGTGCCACGCTGAAGCGCAGCGGATTCGGCAGCACCGCGGTCAGCAGCGCGGCTTCCTCGCGGTTGAGGCGTGCCGCGGGCTTGCCGAAGAATTCGCGTGCGGCGGCCTCGGCGCCGAAGGTGGCGGGGCCGAACTGCACCACGTTGGCGTAGAGCTCGAGGATGCGCTGCTTGGGCAGCAGCATTTCGAGCCAGATGCTGAACCAGGTTTCCAGCCCCTTGCGCAGCCAGCTGCGGCCCGGCCAGAGATAGAGGTTCTTGGCAAGCTGCTGGGTGATCGTCGAGCCGCCACGCAGGCGCTTGCCGCTGCGATTGTGGCGCATCGCCCGGCGGATCGAGTCGAGGTCGAAGCCGTGGTGGACGAGGAACTTCTGGTCCTCCGCGGCGAGCAGCGCCTCGGGCAGCCGCCGGCTGATGCGCGAACGCGGCATCCATTCGTGCCGCAGTGGCCC
>JACFNV010000069.1 GCA_019454675.1 Gammaproteobacteria bacterium
AGCGGCGCACGTACGCGCCATGCTCGGCTTCCGGGCGCAGGGCGCGGCGGTCTTCGACTATGGCAACAACATCCGCCAGGCTGCCCTCGACGAGGGCGTGCAGGATGCCTTCGGCTTCCCGGGCTTCGTGCCCGCCTACATCCGCCCGCTGTTCTGCCGCGGCGTGGGCCCCTTCCGCTGGGTGGCGCTTTCGGGCGATCCCGAGGACATTTACGCCACCGACCGCAAGGTGAAGGAGCTGCTCCCCGACGATGCACACCTGCATCGCTGGCTGGACATGGCGCGCGAGCGCATCCACTTCCAGGGCCTGCCCGCGCGCATCTGCTGGGTGGGGCTGGGCGACCGCCACCGTCTCGGCCTCGCCTTCAACGAGATGGTGGCTCGCGGCGAGCTCAAGGCGCCGATCGTGATCGGCCGCGACCACCTCGATTCGGGCTCGGTGGCGAGCCCCAACCGCGAGACCGAGGCCATGCGCGATGGCTCTGATGCGGTGTCCGACTGGCCCATCCTCAACGCGCTGCTCAACACCGCGAGCGGCGCCAGCTGGGTGTCGCTGCACCACGGTGGCGGCGTCGGCATGGGCTACTCGCAGCATGCCGGCATGGTGGTCGTCTGCGACGGCACGCCGGCGGCGGCGGCACGCATCGGCCGCGTGCTCTGGAACGACCCGGCCAGCGGCGTGATGCGCCATGCCGATGCCGGCTATGAGGAAGCGATCCGCCACGCGCGGCACTGTGGACTTGATCTGCCGATGGTCGGCAGGGAGCTCGGAGCATGATGAAGACACTGAAGGCGGGAGCGGCCGATGTGAGCCTCGGCGAGCTGCGCGGCGCCTGGCGGGAGGCTGCGCGCATCACGCTCGATGCACACAGCCGCGCCGCCATCGCGCGCAACCAGCAGTGCGTGGTGGCGGCGCTGGCCGGGCAGCAGCCGATCTACGGCATCAACACCGGATTCGGCTCGCTGGCCAATGTGCGCATTCCCGACGACGAGCTGCTCCAGCTGCAGGAGAATCTGGTGCTCTCGCACTGCGCGGGCATCGGCGAGTACCTCGACGAGGGCACCACGCGGCTGGTCATCGTGCTCAAGGTGCTGAGCCTTGCCCAGGGTTATTCGGGCGTCCGTCCCGAGCTGGTGGAGGCGCTGTGCCGGCTGCTCGAGCACGAGGTCTATCCCTGCATCCCCGCGCGCGGCTCGGTGGGTGCCTCCGGGGACCTGGCGCCGCTGGCGCACATGACGGCGGTGCTGCTGGGCAAGGGCCGTGCCCGCCATCGCGGGCGCGAGCACGATGCGGCCGAGGCGCTGGCGCTGGCGGGCATCGAGCCGCTGGTGCTGCAGCCCAAGGAGGGCCTGGCGCTGCTCAACGGCACCCAGGTGTCCACCGCGCTGGCACTCGGCGCGCTGTTCAGGGCCGAGGATGTCTTTGCCGCCGCCTGCGTGGCGGGTGCGCTGTCGGTGGATGCCGCGCGCGGCAGCGACACGCCATTCGACGAGCGCATCAGCCGCGTGCGCCGGCATCGTGGCCAGCAGGACGTGGCAGCCCTCTACCGCCGGCTCCTGCACGGCAGCGCCATCCGCGCCTCGCACGACCACTGCGAGCGGGTGCAGGATCCCTACAGCCTGCGCTGCCAGCCGCAGGTGATGGGCGCCTGCCTGACGGTGATCCGCCAGGTCGCCGATGTGCTGCTCGACGAGGCGCATGCGGTCACCGACAACCCGCTGGTCTTCAACGACGATGGCAGCGTGATCTCGGGCGGCAACTTCCACGCCGAGCCGGTGGCGCTCGCCTGCGATGCGCTGGCCACCGCGGTGGCCGAGATCGGCGCGCTGTCCGAGCGGCGCATCGCCCTGCTCATCGATGCGCGCATGAGCAGGCTGCCGCCCTTCCTCGTCGAGCACAGCGGGCTGAACTCGGGCTTCATGATCCCGCAGGTCACCGCGGTGGCACTGGCCTCGGAGAACAAGGTGCTGGCGCACCCGGCCAGCGTCGACAGCCTGCCCACCTCGGCCAACCAGGAGGACCATGTCAGCATGGCCACCAACGCTGCCCTGCGCCTGCACCGCATGACGGCCAATACCGCGGCCATCGTCGCCATCGAGCTGCTGGCGGCGGCGCAGGGAGTGGAGTTCCACCGCCCGCTGCGCAGCTCCGCCGCGCTGGAGGAGGCGCTGGCCGGGGTGCGTGCGCTCAGCGCGCGCATCGAGACCGATCGCTCGCTGTCGGCCGACATCACCGCCCTCCAGGGGTTGATCCTCGACGGCGGCTTCAGCGACGAAGCGCGTGCGTTGCTGCCATCGAGCAGCGGCTGAGATGGAATCCTTCCGCTTCCTGCCCGGGCGCACGCGCCTGCTGGTGAGCATCCCGCATGCCGGCACCATGCTGCCGGCGGGCATGGCGGCGCGGATGACGGCCGCCGGGCGGGTGCTGCCCGATACCGACTGGCAGCTGCCGCGGCTCTACGACTTCCTGCAGGACGCGGGCGCCTCGGTGCTGGTGGCCACCCATTCACGCTATGTGGTGGATCTCAACCGCCCGGCCGATGATGCGCCGCTGTATCCCGGGCAGGCGGGCAGCGGGCTGTGTCCGCTGCAGACCTTCGCCGGCGAGGACATCTGGCTGCCCGGCGAGGCACCCGGGCCCGCGGAGGTGGCCGAGCGGGTGCAGGCCTGGTGGCAGCCCTACCACCGGCGCCTGCACGAGGCGATCGAGGCCCTGCGCGCGCGCCATGGCACGGTGGTGGTGTGGGATGCGCATTCGATCCGCAGCCGCCTGCCGCGCCTGTTCGAGGGCGAGCTGCCGGTGCTCAACTTCGGCAGCAACGGCGGGCGTGCCTGCGGCCCGCAGCTGCTGGCGGCGCTGCTGGCGGCGGCGCGGGCGGTACCCGGCTATCCGGCGGTGCTCGATGGCCGCTTCAAGGGCGGCCACATCACGCGCGCCTGCGGCGATCCCGCGCGCGGCGTGCACGCCGTGCAGCTCGAGCTCGCGCAGCGCAGCTACATGGACGAGGAAAGCGCGGAGTACCGTCCGGAGCTGGCCGCCGCGCTGCGCCCGCTGCTGCGCGAGCTCATCGGCATCGCGGCGGGCTGAGGGGGCAGGCGCTCGACGGGAGAGATCAGGGGCGCGGCCGCGCGCTCCACTTGCGCCATGATTGCTTGTGCACGTCGTCCATCGATGGCCGGGTGCCATCGATCCACAGCTGCTCGACGCTGGTGGATGCTTCCAGCAGGTCGCCGTCGGTGAGCACGAGGCTGGCGCTCTTGCCGGGCACGATGGAGCCCAGCACCCCGTCGAGGCCGAGGATCTTTGCGGCGTTCAGCGTGATCGAG
This sequence comes from Gammaproteobacteria bacterium, assembly GCA_019454675.1. Lineage (GTDB taxonomy): Bacteria > Pseudomonadota > Gammaproteobacteria > Steroidobacterales > QUBU01. Next base: position 3,328 of record JACFNV010000069.1, read on the forward strand.
CGGTAGGCGTCCTCGCGGTCGAGCCCGTAGGCCGCGGCGATGCCGGCAAACTGGCTGATGTGGCGCGCATTGCCCGAGCCGCCGGTGCGGGTGCCGCTGGCGATGGCGAACAGCACCCCGGCCTGCTGCAGCTTCGCGGGCATCGAATAGAGCAGGTCGTAGGGGTCGTCCGCCCGTGGCGGCTCGCCCACCATGCCGCTGATCACCACCGGCACCTGATGCTCGGCCAGCAGCCCGGCGACGAGGTGCGCATCGCGGGCATCGGTGATGACCAGGCGCAGCCCGCGCCGTGCCGCCCAGTTGACCACGGTTTCGATGGCGATGCGATCGCGTGCGGTGGCCCACAGCGGGCGCTCGCCGTGCAGCACCGGGCGCAGGGCCTCGAGCTGCGGATCGTAGGCGGGGCCGGCATCGTCGTTGCCCGCGGCAAGCCGCGCCCGCTCGTAGGCGGCGGCATCGTCGAGCAGCCTGTCCAGCCTGCGGGTGCGCTCCTCGGCTTCCTTGCGCGCCTCGGCGGGGGTCTTGGGTGGCCCCATGAAGATGGCGTACTGCGGCGGGGGCGGCTCGGGCCAGCGGATGGCGAGCGAGTGCTGGCGGGCGGCGAGCATTTCCTCCCAGGTCCAGCCATCGGTGCGCAGCAGCGAGGTGGTGCCGCTGACGAGGCCGCCGGCCGGCACCACCAGCGCGTGGCCGATACCGCCCGAGCGACTGACCGCGAAGTGCTCGCTGTCGGCGTTGACCGCCACGGCGGGATCGGCATCGGCATTGATCTCGCCGGTCTCGGTGGTGTCCACGGTGCCCGGCACGCTGTCCACCTCGCTGATGCCGAGCACCGTGTGCAGGTGGATCAGGCTCGGCCACAGGTGCTTGCCGCGTGCTTCCACGCGCTCGGCATCGGCGGGGACCGGGGTGTCCGCGCCGCCGACCGCGGTGATGCGGCCGTTGGCGAAGACCACCACGCCATCGGCGATGGCCGGCCCCTCCAGCGTGTGGACGGTGGCACCGACGATGGCCACCGGGGTGGCGCCGATGCCCTTCGCCCACCGGTAGTCGACGGCAGGTGGCGCGGGATTGGTCACGACGGCGGCGGCTGCCGCGGGCGGTGCCGGCGGGGGTTTTGCGCCATCCGCCGCGGCCTGGCTGCGCAGCTCGCCGGCAAGACGCGCACGTGCCGCATCGACTTCCGCGCGGTGGGCCAGGTCGCGTTCGCGGCTGAAGCGCAGCCGGCCATCGACGAAGCTGAGGTCGGCGCGCGAGTAGACGCTCAGCGGATCGCCGTCCCAGACCACGATGTCGGCGTCCTTGCCACGGGCCAGCGAGCCCACCCGGTCGTCGATGCGCAGCTGGCGCGCCGGGTTGATGGTGACCATGGCGAAGGCGCTTTCGCGGTCGAGGCCGCCGAAGGCCACCATCTTGGCGGCCTCGAGGTTGAGGCGGCGGGCGAGGTCGGCATTGTCCGAGTTGAGGCTCACCAGCACGCCGCGCTCGCGCATGATGGCGGCGTTCCAGGGAATGGCCTGGTAGGCCTCCATCTTGTAGCTCCACCAGTCGGAGAAGGTGGAGGCGCCGGCGCCGTAGGCCGCCAGTTCGTCAGCCACGCGGTAGCCTTCCAGCACGTGGTGGAAGGCATGCACGGGAAAGCCGACTTCCTCGCTGAGGCGCATCAGCATGAGGATCTCGTCGGCGCGATAGCTGTGCACGTGGATGTCGCGCTTGCCTTCCAGCACCTCGACCAGCGTTTCCAGGCGCAGGTCGCGCCGCGGCGGCACCACCCGTGCCTGGCGGGCCCGCGACAGCGCGTCGTATTGGCGCCATTCGTTGCGATAGCGCCTGGCCTGCTCGAAGCTCGAGCGGATGAAGGCGGCCACGCCCATGCGGGTGGCGGGATAGCGCAGTCCGGAACCGCCCATCCCCGGCATCCCCGACATGCCGCCCTTGAAGGCGGCGTGGGTGGGGTTCTCGCCCAGCGCCAGCTTGATGGTGGGGCGGGCGGCGGCAAAGACCAGCTCGTCGGGTCGCTCGACGCCCCAGCGGTACTTGACGATGGCGTTCTGGCCGCCGATGGCATTGCCCGAGCCGTGCAGGATGTGCGCGGTGGTGACGCCGCCGGCCAGCTGCAGGTAGATCGAGCGCGAGTGTGGATCGAGGATGTCGCTGACCCGCACCTCGGAGCTGATGCTGTTGACGCCCTCGTTGACATCCATCGCCTCGGTGGCGCTGTGGCTGTGGGCATCGATGATGCCCGGCGTCACGTGGCGGCCGGTGGCGTCGATGACCAGCGCCCCGGGGCGGGCGCCGAGCCCGCGGCCGATGGCGGCGATGCGGCCCTTCTCGAGCAGCACGTCGCTGTCCTCGAGGATGCCCGCGTCGGTCATCGTCCACACCGTGGCGTGGCGGATCAGCACCTGGTCGGGGGTTGCCGGGGGCGCCGGATAGGCTTCGACCGCCAAGGCCCCGGGAAGCGCTTGCTGCGCTCCCGCCAGGGCCGGGAGGCAGCACAGCAGCAGCGCCGGCAGCAGCGGCCCGCGTGCGGGAGCGGGAATTCTCATGGCGTGGGCCTCGCGCCGGCCGGTCGGCCGCCGCGGCCGTTGTCCGCGGCCTCGAGGTCCTGGCGCTGGCCGGCAATGAACAGCTGGCGGATGAGCGGCTTGTCGACGAAGAGCTCGCCCTCGACCACCAGCAGGTGGGCCTGCTTGCCGACCTCGAGGCTGCCCATCTGCCGCGAGAGCCCGAGCAGCTCCGCCGGCGTGGTGGTCAGCGCCGCCAGCGCGGCATCGGCCGGGTAGCCCGCCTTGACAATGGCGGCGAGGTTGGCGGTGAAGCGCTGCGGCTCCTTCATGCCGTAGCTGACGAAGGCGGGCCTGAGCCCTGCGGCTTCGAGCATGGCGGGCAGCCGCGGTGCGCGCAGCGCTTCCTGCAACTCCTGCAGGCTGGTTTCCGCCGCGATGTCCGGGTCCTCGAGCGCGGGTACCGCGGGCATCTCGAGCGGCAGCAGCACCGGCAGCCCGGCGGCCAGCAGGTCGCGTGGCCGGTCGGTCAGGCCGCGTGCCAGCAGCGTGCCGCCAAGCCCGAACTCGCGGGCCAGCGAGCCGAGGCGCCCGGGGTCGAGGTTGGCGAGGCTGACCCAGAGCACGGGCTGCTGGTGGCCAATGATGGCCTGGAGCATGTCATCCGAGCTGCGGTACTCCGGGGGCGCCATGCCGGCAGGCTGGCTGGCGTAGCGCCTGCGCCATTCGGCGAGGCGGCCGGCATCGAGCAGCACCTGGCGCACGGTGGCCACGGCGCCGAACTTGCTGGACGGGTATTGGTTCTGCATGAAGCTCGATGCCTCGAGGGCAACCACCGCGGCAGCGTGGTCGCGGAGCACGAGCTCGGGCGCCGGTCCGGGTCGCAGCGTGATGACCGCGGCCTCGCCGCGGAATACGCCCTTGCCGGGCAGTACCTGTGCCACGGCGAAGCCCATCCGGCGATGGCGGGCGAGGTCCGGATGGTTGAAATCGATGTGCCCGAGCGCGCTTTCCTCGGGGTGTACCGCCTTGAGTTCGTGTGCGGCACCCGCGGGCCCGGCGGGCGGTGCGGGTCGTCCGGCAGCGGGCGCGGTGGTGCCGGCCTCGAGCCCGAGGCCGGAGGCGGCGTCGATGAAGGCGGGGTAGACCGTCCAGCCTGCCTGGCCGCTGATGCGCTCGGCATCGTCCGGCACCGTGGCTGCGGCCCCGACCGCTTCGATGATGCCGTCGCGGATGACGACGGTGCCGTTCTCGATGAGCTTGCCGGGTGCGATGACGATGCGCACCCCGGTGATGGCGTAGCTGCGCGGGCGTTCCGCCTGGGCGGTGCCGGCCGGCAGCAGCAGGGAAATGAGCGCGCCGAGAGCGAACGCGGCGACCGGGAGGATTCCCGGTCGCCGCAGCTCAGGCCACTGGATGCCTCTGGCGTCCAGGAGAGCAGCCTTCGCTTACTGCTTCGGCGGGGTGATGGCGGGCACGCTGCCCTTCCAGTTCTCCGGCCCGATGTTGAGCGAGGAGATGTCCATCACGTGGGTGTAGAGGTTGGACATGAAGCCGCCGCCGACGCTGCGGGCGAGCAGCATCTTCTTGCCGTCCGGGGAGATCGACGGGAAGCCGTCGAAGCCCGCGTTGAAGGTCAGGCGCTGCGGTTCGCCACCGGCGAGGTCGCCGAGGAAGATTTCCCAGTTGTTGCCGTCGACGATGCGCACGAACACGTAGTGCCGGCCATCCGGAGCCGGGTAGGGGGCCCAGTTCATGTCATGGTCGAAGGTGCGCTGGGTGTGCCCGCTGCCGTCGTTCTTGATGGTGAAGACGGTCATCGGCGTCGGCTTGACCTTGCCGTACTCGCTGCGCTTCCAGGCCCGGTAGAGAATGGTCTCGTTGTCCGGGAGGTAGAAGGGCGCGCCTTCCTGCCAGTCGTCGGTGAAGGTGATCTGCTTCTCGTCGGTGCCATCGGCCTTCATGCGCCACAGGTCCATCTTGCCGTCGATCATGCGGCCGAAGACGATCCACTTGCCGTTCGGCGACACCGAGACCTCGGCCTCGTAGTACTTGTTGTTGGTCAGGCGCTTGATGTTCTTGCCGTCGAGGTCGGAGATGTAGAGCTCCGCGCCGGTCGGGTAGTCATCCTGGTTGGACCAGTCGCCGACCGGCAGGTCCATGTGGTCGCGGGTGGAGGTCCACACGATGCGCTTGCCATCGGGGAAGAAGTACGAGCAGGCGTCCTGACCGCGGTCGTTGACCCGCCACACCTTCTTGCCGTCATCGGTGAAGATGTAGGTCAGCGCCCCGGTGTCGCGCTCGCCGCGCAGCGCCTGCGGATCCTGGGTCTGCGCGATCACGTGGTAGCTGTCGGGGCCGTAGTAGGCTTCGGCGTTCATCGGCACGTTCGGGATGAGCCGTACGGGCAGTTCCTTGCCGGCGGCCGCGGGCGTGGCGGCAGTGGTGGCCTGGTCCGCGATGACCGTCTGGCAGGCGGCGAGCGCAAGGCCCGCCGCCGTGACGGCGAGGACCGGGGCCCGCAGGGTCGATTGACGCTTGGGATTCATTACGAAAGCACTCCTTTGTCGTTGGTATGGAACCGTGCCTGGTTCACTGCAGGAAAGTGGCCGGATAGGTGAATGGCTCCATCATCTGGCCCCCCCGTTTGGCGATCTTGCCGCTTTTCATCACAAAGTCCACCTGTTTGAGGGTGGAGATGTCGTCCAGTGGATTGCCGCGCAGCGCCACGATGTCAGCCAGCTTGCCTGTTTCCAGCGTGCCGGCATCGGCGCCGACGCCGAGCAGCTCGGCTGCCACCACGGTGGCGGAGCGGATGGCCTCCATCGGCTTCATGCCGAACTGCACCATGTACCCGAACTCCTTGGCATTGTCGCCGTGCGAGAAGGTACCGGCATCGGTGCCGAAGGCGATCTTGACGCCGGCGGCATGGGCGCGCTCGAAGGCCTTGTATTCATTGCGCAGCCGCACCGATTCCGGGTCCGGGATGCGGAACACCGGCGGCGGGTAGCTGGCCGAGAGCGTGGGCACGAGGAAGGTGTCCTGCGCCTTCATCATGCGGATGCCCTCGTCGTCGAGCAGGAAGCCGTGCTCGATCGAGTCCACCCCCGCCTTGATGGCCTGTTTGATGGCGATCGGCGAGTAGGCGTGCGCGGCCACCTTGAGGCCCAGCATGTGGGCGGTGCCGATCACCGCCTGCATCTCGTCCTCGAACATCTGCGGCTCGGTGCCGGTGTTGTCGCTGAAGCCGGCGGTGGGCGTCATCTTGATGACGTCCGCCCCGAGCTTGTAGTTGAAGCGCACCACCCCGCGACAGGCATCCGCACCGTCGCAGATGCCGTGGCTGATGCGCGCCTGCGCATCGCCATCGCGGTCGAAGGGCAGGTTGTCGGCGTGGCCGGCGGTGCCGGAAATGGCCGGGCCGGAGACGAGGATGCGCGGACCGATCATGCGCCCGGCGTTGATGGCGTTGCGCACCGCGAACACCGACTCGTCGTTCGAGCCGACGTCGCGCACCGTGGTGAAGCCCGCGTTCAGGGTGCGCCGCGCGTGGACCATGGCGCTGACCGCGCCCTCGGCGGCGCTGGGCGGGTTGCGGTCGCCGCGCTCCGCACGGCGGCGCGAGAAGGAGGGCTCGCCGATGAGGTGGACGTGGGAGTCGATGAGCCCGGGCAGCACGAAGTGATCGCCGAGGTCGACCACCTCCACGCGGGCGCTGGCGGGGACACCGGGCAGCGTGTCCAGGAAGCCCGGCTCGATGGCGCTGATGCGATCGTTCTTCACCACGATCGTCATCCGCTCGCGCGGCGCCTGGCCCGGCACGGCGAGCAGCTGGCCCGCCTGGATCAGCGTGTAATGGTCTGCGGGTGGCTTCTGCCCCGGCACCTGTGCCAGCGAGAGTGCCGGCAGCAACAGGCCGATGATGCCCAGCGTGCGTGCTTTCATGGAGAGATCCCTCCCGGTGGGTGTTCCAGGGCGGCGCCCCTGTTGCCGGGGGTCCGTGCATCGTGGAATCATGCCATTAGAGCATAAGAACGAGCCTGTCCGATAGGCAAGGAGGACATCGATGCGAGCCTTCCTTTCGCTGCTGGCGCTGGTGGCGCTGCTGCCCCCCCCGCTGCCGGCCATGGCCAGCGACGAGCCTCCGGTGCCGAGGGGCCAGCTCGACCACCAAGTGGTGCCGAAATCCTACGAGCTTGACTTGCGGCTGCTGCCGGACCAGCCGGACTTCTCCGGTCGCGCGCTGATCGAATTGCAGGTGGCTGCACCGACCAGCGTCATCTACCTGCACGGCAACGGCCTGGAGGTTGCCAGCGCGAAGCTGGTTTCCGCGGATGGCCTGGTGCGGGTGGCTTCCTACCAGCAGGTGGACCCGCTGGGCGTGGCCAGGCTGGACTTCGACACCCCCTTGCCCGCGGGCGAGGCAAGGCTCGAGATCGCCTGGCGCGCGGCCTTCCGCAGCCGCGCCGAGGGTCCCTACCGCTCGACCGTCGACGGGGCCTCCTACCTGTTCACCCAGTTCGAGGACATCGATGCCAGGCGCCTCTTCCCGGGCTTCGACGAGCCGGTGTTCAAGGTGCCCTTCGAGATCGCCGTGACCACGCGGGTGGGCAACGCAGTGGTGGGCAACGCCCCGGTGGCGCGCGAGGAGCCGGCTGGCGATGGCTTCAAGCGCGTGGTGCTCGAGCGCAGCGCACCGCTGCCGACCTACCTCGTGGCGCTTGCAGTGGGCCCCTTCGACATCGTCGAGGCGCCGCCGGTGCCGCCCAGCCGCGTGCGCCAGCGGCCGCTGCCGCTGCGGGGCATCGCCACCCGGGGCAAGGGCGGGCGCATGCGCTACGCGCTCGACAACACGCCGGCGATCCTCGGCTACCTCGAGGCCTACTTCGACCGCGAGTATCCCTACGCCAAGCTCGACCTGATCGCCTCGCCCGAGTTCGGCACCAATGCCATGGAGAACGCCGGCGCCATCATCTATGGCGAGCAGCGCATCCTGCTGGATGCCGACAGCTCGCTGGACCAGCAGCGCAGCTTCGGCGTCGTCCACGCGCACGAGATCTCGCACCACTGGTTCGGCGACCTGGTGACACCGAAGTGGTGGGACGACACCTGGCTCAACGAGAGCTTCGCCAACTGGATGGGCAACAAGGCCGCCAATGCGTGGCGCCCGGAGCTGCAGCTCGAGGTCACGCCGCTGCAGGAGGCGCTGGCGGCCATGCGGCTCGACAGCCGGATCGCGGCCCGGCGCATCCGCCAGCCCGTCGCCACCAGCATGGAGATCGGCAACTCCTTCGATGCCATCACCTACCTCAAGGGCGGTGGCGTGCTCGGCATGTTCGAGGGCTACCTCGGCGAGGAAGCCTTCCGCGCCGGCATCCGCCTGCACATGCGCCGCTTCCCGTACGGCGTGGCCGATGTCGAGGACTTCATGGCCTCGCTGGCGCAGGGCTCCGGGCGACCCGACGTGGTGCCCGCCTTCCGCAGCTTCATCGACCAGCCGGGCGTGCCGCTGGTGGACCTGCGGCTGTCCTGCGGGGCCGATGGCGCCAGGCTCGAGCTCGCGCAGGAGCGCTACCTGCCGCTCGGCTCGCGCGGCGATCGCCGCCAGGCCTGGCAGATCCCGATGTGCGTGGCCTACGGCCGGGGCGAGGGTGCGCTGGCAAGGGAATGCCTGCTCCTCGACAAGCCGGCCGCAAGCTTCAGGCTGGCGGGCAGCGGCTGCCCGAGCGTGGTGCTGCCCAACGCGGGCGGTGCGGGCTATTACCGCTTCAGCCTCGACCAGGCGGGCTGGCGGGCGCTGATGGCGGCCTTCCCGCGGCTCAGCCAGAAGGAGGGCCTGGTCGTCGCCGACAGCCTGTCGGCAGCCCATCAGGCGGGGCGCCTGTCCACGCCTGAGTGGCTGGCGGCGCAGCGCATCATCGCCGCCTCGCCGTGGGCAACGCTGGCGCTGTGGCCGCGCACCGACCTGCTGCGCCTGCGCGATGCACTGGCCCCCGCGGGCGAGCGCGGGCGGGTCGACGCCTTGCTGCGGGAAATGTACCGCCCGCGCCTCGATGCGCTCGGCCCCGGGGCCCTCGACTTCACGGTGGGCAGCGGCGCCAGGCCGCTCACGGCCGAGGCGGTGAACGCCGAGCTGTTGCGCACGGGCCTGGTGCGCCTGCTGGCACTGGATGCCGATGATGCCGAGATACGCGGCCGCCTCGCAGGGGCTGCCAGGCGCTACCTGCGCGCGGATGCGGACGAGGGCCTGGATCGCGCGGCGCTGCAGCCGGCACTGGTGGGGGCGGGGCTGGCGGCGGGCGTGCGCGAATACGGCGCGCCCTTCGTCGACCTCCTGCTGGAACGCATGCTGGCATCGAACGATGTCCAGTTCCGTGCCGAGGCGGTCGCGGCGCTTGCGCACACCGATGATCCGGTGCTGGGCGAGCGGGTGCGCGGCCTGCTGCTCGACCGCCGCCTGCGGGCGCGCGAACCGACGACGCTGCTCTTCGCGCTGGCCGAGCGTGCCAGCCAGCGTCGCGCCACCTTCGAGTGGTTCAAGGCCCATCGCGAGGCCTTCACCGCGGGCTACGGCCCCTTCGGCCTGCGCAGCCTGCCGCGACTGGCCGAGGGCTTCTGCTCGGTGGCGGATGCGCGGGAGGCAGGGGACTACTTCGGGCCGCTGGTGAAGGACTGGCCGGGCGCTGCGCGGACGTTGGCCGAGACGGTCGAGGCCATCGAGCTGTGCGCGGCCCAGCGCGAGGCCGGGCTGGGCACGATGGCAGCCGCACCCTAGGAATGTGGTGCGGGCCCCCCCGGCAGGCCGGGGCGCCCCACCAACCGACACCCGGAAAAAACCGGGGCGCACCGCGGCGTGCCCCGGCTGCGGCGGGCGATCTCGAACGCGCCTTCGGGGTCGATG
>JACFNV010000168.1 GCA_019454675.1 Gammaproteobacteria bacterium
CGCCTTCGAGATGATGGGCAATTTCAGCTTCGGCGATTACTTCAAGCGCGAGGCCATCGAGTTCGCCTGGGAGTTCATCACCGGAGAGCTGGGCATCCCGGCGGAGAAGCTCTGGGTCACCGTCTTCCGCGAGGATGACGAGGCAGCCGACATCTGGCTGCAGCACATCGGCGTGGACCCGACGCGCTTCACGCGCTGCGGCGAGCAGAGCAACTTCTGGTCGATGGGCGACACCGGTCCCTGCGGCCCCTGCAGCGAGATCTTCTACGATCACGGCCCCGCGGTGGCCGGTGGCCCGCCGGGTTCCCCCGACGAGGACGGCGACCGCTACGTCGAGATCTGGAACCTGGTGTTCATGCAGTTCGACCGTGCCGCCGATGGCAAGCTCACGCCGCTGCCCAGGCCCTCGGTGGATACCGGCATGGGGCTCGAGCGCATCGCCGCCGTCATGCAGGGCGTGCACAGCAACTACGACATCGACCTCTTCCGCCGGCTGATCGCCGCCGCCTGCGCGGTCACCGGCGCCGCCGATCCGGCCTCGCCCTCGCTGCGGGTGATCGCCGACCACATCCGCGCCGCGGCCTTCCTCGTCACCGATGGCGTGCTGCCGGGCAACGAGGGCCGCGGCTACGTGCTCAGGCGCATCATCCGCCGCGCGCTGCGCCACGGCTACGAGCTCGGCGTGCAGGAGCCCTTCTTCCACCGCCTGGTGCAACCGCTGGTGCAGGAAATGGGCCGCGCCTTCCCCGAGCTCGGGGAAGCAGCCGCTCATGTCGAGCGGGTGCTGAAGACCGAGGAAGAGCGCTTCGCCGAGACGCTGGCACAGGGCATGCGCATCCTCGAGGAGGCGCTCGGCGGGCTCGAGGGCCGCGAGCTGCCCGGCGAGCTGGTGTTCAAGCTCTACGATACCTACGGCTTCCCGGTGGACCTCACCGCCGACGTGCTGCGCGCACGGGGGCTTGGCATCGACCGCGAGGGCTTCGAGCAGGCCATGGCGCAGCAGCGTCGCCAGTCGCAGTCGGCCAGCAAGTTCACGATGGACACGGGTGCGGGCCTGCAGCTGGATGCCAGCACGGCCTTCACCGGCTACGACCAGCTGCAGGGCGAGGCGCGGGTGCTGGCACTGGCCAGCGGCGATGCGCGGGTCGAGCGCCTGCAGGCGGGTGACAGCGGCGTGCTGGTGCTCGATGCCACGCCGTTTTATGCCGAGAGCGGCGGGCAGGTGGGCGACCGCGGCCTCATCACCGCGCCCGGCTTCCGCTTCCGCGTGGAAGACACGCAGAAAAGCGGTGCGGCACACCTGCACATCGGCCGCGTGGAGGAGGGCAGCATCGCCAGCGGTGCCGTGGTGCATGCGCAGGTCGATGCCGCGCTGCGCACTGCCACCCGGCTCAATCACTCGGCCACCCACCTGCTGCACGCGGCGCT
>JACFNV010000169.1 GCA_019454675.1 Gammaproteobacteria bacterium
GGCACCTTGCCCAACACCAGCGCCAACATGGCGCGCTGGATCCGCGAGAGCCAGGCCGTCAAGCCCGGCAGCCGCATGCCGGCCTACCGCAACCTGCCGCCCGAGGAACTCGACGCCCTCGTCGACTACCTCGCGCAGCTGCGCTGAGCGGGCACGAATGGCACGCGCCAACGCCACCGTCGAGCCGTTGCCGAACCCATTGCCGCGGCCGGACGGCGAACGCGAGCAGCTCGAGCGCATCTGGCGCCCGCCCTCCGGCTTGGCGATCGTCAGCGCCGTCAACAACACCTACATCGGGCTGTTCTACGTCGCCACCGCCATGCTGTTCTTCCTGCTGGCCGGCGTACTCGCACTGCTGATGCGCACCCAGCTGGCGGTGCCGGAAAGCGACCTGCTCACGCCCGACCGCTACAACCAGATCTTCACCATGCACGGCACGGTGATGATGTTTCTCTTTGCCGTGCCGGTCGTGGAAGCCGTGGGCGTGCTGCTGCTGCCCAACATGCTGGGCGCGCGCGACCTGCCGTTCCCGCGCCTGAGCGCCTACGCCTTCTGGGCCTATGCCGTCGGCGGCCTGGTGTTCTTCGGCACCTTGTTCTGGGACCTGGCGCCGCGCGGCGGCTGGTTCATGTACCCGCCGCTGACCAGCGCGGCCTACGCACCGGAAACCAACGTCGACTTCTGGCTGCTGGGCATAGGCTTCATCGAGATCTCGGCCATCGCCGGCGCGATCGAGATCGTGGTGGGCGTGCTGCGCACGCGCGCGCCGGGGATGACGCTCGACCGGATGCCGGTGTACGCCTGGGCGATGCTGGTGGTGGCGGGCATGATCATCTTCGCCTTCCCGGCCGTGATCCTGGCCACCATGCTGCTGGAGATCGAGCGCGCCTTCGGCTGGCCGTTCTTCGTCGCCGACCGGGGCGGCGACCCGCTGCTGTGGCAGCACCTGTTCTGGTTCTTCGGCCATCCCGAGGTCTACATCATCTTCCTGCCCGCGGCCGGCATGGTGTCGATGATCGTCCCGGCGATGGCCGGGACCGCGCTGGCCGGCTACCGGCTGGTGGTGCTGGCGCTGATCGGCGCCGGCTTCCTCAGCTTCGGGCTGTGGGTGCACCACATGTTCGCCACCGGCATTCCGCAGCTGTCGCTCAGCTTCTTCTCGGCCGCCAGCATGGCCGTGAGCATTCCCAGCGCGATCCAGGTGTTCGCCTGGATCGCCACCATCGCCGCCGCCCGCCGCCTGCGCCCGCTGAAAGTGCCGATGCTGTTCGTGCTGGGCTTCTTCTTCCTGTTCGTGCTGGGCGGCCTCACCGGCGTGATGGTCGCCGTGGTGCCGTTCGACTGGCAGGCGCACGACACCTATTTCATCGTGGCCCACCTGCATTACGTGCTGGTCGGCGGCATGGTGTTCCCGCTGT
>JACFNV010000070.1:0-10906 GCA_019454675.1 Gammaproteobacteria bacterium
TTCCGAGGATGTCTGGGTCGACTTCAAGCTGTTCGGGCTGACCGGCCTGACCCTCGTCTTTGCCTTCGGACAGGCACTGTGGCTCTCGCGACGCGAAACGCCAGGCGGGGACTGAACATGCTTTACGCGATCATGGCGGAAGATGCGCCCGGGAGCCTCGAGCGGCGCCGGCAGGCACGGCCAGCACACCTGCAGCGCCTCGAGGAACTGCGCGACGCGGGCCGGCTGGTGCTGGCAGGCCCCCATCCGGCGGTGGATGCAGCCGACCCGGGGCCGGCGGGCTTCAGCGGCAGCCTGGTCGTCGCCGACTTTCCCTCGCTGGCGCAAGCGCAAGCGTGGGCGGATGCCGACCCTTATTGCGCAGCCGGCGTCTACGCGCGGGTGCTGGTCAAGCCCTTCCGCCAGGTGCTGCCATGAACGCCGGGGAGCGGCGCACCGCCATTCACGAGCGAATCAGCAATCAACTGCAACCGCTTGATATTATTGTTGAAGACGAAAGCCACCTGCATGCCGGTCATCCCGGTGCCCGCGATGGCCGGGGGCACTTCCGGGTACGGGTGGTCAGCGATCGCTTCGCCGGGCTCAACACCCTGCAGCGCCACCGGCTGGTCTACGCTGCCGTCGGCGAGCTCATGCAGAGCGACATCCACGCCCTCAGCGTCACCGCCCTCACCAGCCTTGAAGCAGGCCAACAACAGCAGGCATAGCCTCCGGCACTGCGCCGGGCCGCATGACCCCCAGCAGGGCCGCCGCCAGCAGCGCCGCCCAGCCGAACAGCATCAGCGGCAGCACTGCATTCAGCCGCGCCGCCACCGCGGCAGCGCGCCCGCCGGCCACCGAGGGGGCGGCTGCCCGCCATCCGGCCACCTCATGCCATAGCGTGCGCACCCGCAACCCCAGGATCATCAGCAGCCCGAACAGCAGCAGCTTCGCACCGATGTAGGGCGCCGGGGCCAGCCTGCCGCCCAGCCAGGACCAGCCGACCGACAGCGGCACGATGACGATCACGGCGCGACGCAGCCTGTCCTCCCAGCATGCGGCCGCCTGGCCGAACGGATGGCGGAAGCCGGCATGGGCCAGCAGCACCAGGCTGGCCCAGAGCGGCCCGAGCACGATGATGGCAGCCATCTGCCACCAGGGATGCTCGATGCCGACATACTCGCTCAGGATGCCACCCACGCTCAGCATCAGGCTTGCGGCCAGCCGCGGGGCCAGGTCGATGGCATGGCCCAGGGCGAGCGTGCGCCGGCATTGCTCCTCGGACAGGCCCGGGCGCCCTGCCGAGCGCACGGCGAGCACGACGCCGAGGTCGGCACCGAGCCAGAACACGAACAGCAGCAGGTGGATGAAAATCCAGAGGCGCTGCGGCGTGATGCCCGGGGTCATCCGCATCGCATCGAGCACCGGGACATCGGCATGTCCCGCAGCCGGCAGCAGGATCGCAAGGGCCAGCAGCAACCGGGCCACCCCGCCAGGCAGGCGCAACAACGGTGCATCGCCAGCCTTCCCCGGCCAGGCATGGGGCGACATCATCCGGCCCCGTGTCTCACGGCAGTCCATCGGACACCGGACCGGCACCTGGAACACGCAGCTGCGTCCTGCAGAGCCAGCGCAGGAACTCCGCCTCCCCGCCCCAGGCCGCCAGGCTGGCCAGGGCTGCCTCCTGCAGCGCCGCGAGCCGTCGGTGGGCGGCTTCGCGACCCAGCAGCGAGGCCATGGTCGGCTTCTGGTTGCGATGGTCGCTGCCCTGCGGCTTGCCGCTCAGCCTGGCGGGTGCCTCGATATCGAGCAGGTCATCGGCCAGCTGGAAGGCCAGGCCAAAGCGCTCCCCACACTGCTGCAGCGCCACCAGCTGCTGCGGCAGAAGCCCCTCCGCCAGGCGTGATGGCATGAGCAGGGCCGCCTCGAGCAGCCGACCGGTCTTCAGCCGGCAGATGTGCTCGAGCTGCGCGAGATCCGCGCGGCTGCCGGCAGCCTCCATGTCCATGGCCTGGCCGCCGGCCATGCCGGCGGCACCGCTGGCCGCGGCCAGGTCCAGCACCAGCTGCCGTCGCGCTGCATCGCTGCCGAGCGTGGCATCCGTCGCCAGCACCCGATAGGCGTGCGCCTGCAGGGCATCGCCGACAAGGATGGCGGTTGCCACGTCGAAGGCCACATGGGTGGTGGGACGCCCCCGGCGCAAGTCGTCGTTGTCGAGTGCGGGCAGGTCATCGTGGACCAGCGAATAGGCATGCACCAGCTCGATGGCAGCGGCGATGGCATCGACCCGCTCGACGGGCACCCCGCACAGCAGGGCCGACGCATAGACCAGCAGGGGACGCAGCCGCTTGCCCCCACCCATGACCGCATAACGAATGGCGGTATGCAGGTGCTCGGGCTGGATGCTGGCTGCCGGCAGGCAGTGCTCGAGGGCCGCATCGGCCCGCCTGCGCAGCTGCGCGGCCAGTGCCGCGGCCGACGCATCTGCAAAGCCGGCGACAGGCGCCGGCTCAGTGGATGTAGCGATAGTACTCGACACCCTCGTCGGCCAGCTCTGCCGTGCTGCTGCTGCCCACGCGATCGATCACGAACTCCCCGCGCAGCCCCGGGGAGCGCGGGCCGCCGCTGCGCATGTGCAAGGCGGTGTAGTCCTCGCGGCCGAGATCCCTCACCGGGGCCAGCGCCGCGGCAAAGCGGATGCGTTCCGCCGCGGCATCCCAGCCGGGCACGATGCGCATCGGCATTGCCTCGGCGGCATCGCCGCTGCCATAGCCGAGCGCGAGCACATCGCATCCGGCCAGTTCGCTGCCCTCGGCAAGCGCTTCCTCCAGCCCGGCCGCCATCCACGCCGGCAGCGAGGCCGAATACAGGTTGCCGAGCTCGCGCATCCGACCGGCACCCAGCCGCAGCTTGGCGGCGACCAGCTCCTGGTAGGCAGCCTGCTTGCGGAACTCGCGCAGCAGGCGCATGCCGAGCGGCCAGGGTTCCTGTCCGGGCATCCCCTTGTGCACCAGCGCAAGCATGCCCGGCTCGGCCTGCATCTCGGCCAGCACCTGCCCGGGATCGAGGCCTGCCGCCGCACAGTAGGCCACGAACTCCGCCTGCCCTGCCCCAGCCTCGACGGCCAGGCCGGCAAGATAGCTGAAACCGAGGGCATTCAGCGGCATGCGCTCGTAGGGACGATGCATGAACACCGCCTTGACGCCACGCAGGTAGTCGCGCGAACTGCGGCCAAGGCGCTGGAACATGCTGCGCATGGCATGGAGCGCCTGGTCCAGGTAGCAGATGGTGGAGTACTTGCCGTTGAAGACCGGCGTCTCGCGCAGGCACACGCCGCTGCCCGGCACATGCACCATGGGCTTGCGGAAGTCGATGGCCCGGTAGGCCGAGGCGCTGCCGCAGGCGGCCAGATCGACCTCCAGCAGCGCCGGCCGCTTCTCGAGCAGCATGGCCACCGCGCCCGCCCCCTGCGTGGGCTCGCCCGAGCTGCCCAGCGCATACTTGGCGATGTCGGCGCTGACGACGATGGCAAGCGGATCACCCGGCTCGGTGGCAAGGAAGCGCAGCGCGTTCTTCACCGCATACATGCCGCCGAGGCAGGCATGCTTGAACTCGGGGACCTCGCAGTGCCGGCTGAGCGGCGCCATGCCCTGCCCGGACAGCGCCTCGTCGAGCATGCCGCGCACGATCACCGCGCCGGCGGAATTGTCCTTGCTCGATTCGGTGCCGAGCCCGAGGAAACGCACCCGCGCCGGGTCGACGTCGTACTGCCTGATGAGGCGCAGCACCGCGGTTGCCGCCATCGTGTAGATGCTCTGGTCCGGGCCCGGCATGCGAAAGCCGGTGCCCACCACCGAGCCGATCTTGTCCCAGGGCGTGCCCGTCCACCCGCACCACTGGCGCAGGTCCACGCGGTAGGGCGGCAGATAGACTGCGAACCCGGATATGCCGACCGTCGCCGTGCTCATGAGGCGCCGCTACGGGAAGCCACCCGGGTTCGCCGGCACACGGCCCGCCTGCCGGCCCGCAACAGGCCCGGCATCAAGCGTTGACGACTGCCGCCACAGGTGGCTCCTGCGAGGCCGGCAGTGCAACCCGGTGGCTGGTGCTGAACTGGTAGTCGCTGAACACATGGGAAGCCGTCAGGATCTGGTAGCTGCCATCGGCCAGGCGGTGGGTGGTGTCCTTGAGGCGATAGGCGTACTGGCCGCAGGTGTAGCAGTTGAACTTGCTGAAGTGGTAGCAGAGGCAGACCTTGTCCTGCACCGGCAGCTTGCGGCCATTCTCGTCGACCGGCGTGGCATCGTAGGCGTCGAGGTAGGCGCAATGCCCGTCACGGTCCAGCAGGTAGCCGAAGGCCTCGCACTGCGGCTTGATGTTGGAGCCAAGTGCCGGGCTGTAGCTCAGCATGCGGATCGGGTAGCCGGTGGGCGACACATTGGAGACCACCAGGTCCTCCTCGCGGGCCCGCGCATAATCCTGCTTGACCCGTGCCGGCAACCCGCACTCCTCGGTGATGGTGAAACGGGTGGCCACCTGCACACCTGCCGCTCCCATGCGCAGGAAGGAGGCAGCATCGGTGCCGGTAAAGATGCCGCCGGCAGCCAGCACCGGGATAGGGAGGTTCTCCTCGCGGAGGAAGGCCAGCACCTCGGCAACGATGGTGTGCAGGTCGTAGTCGCGCCAGTCCTCGCCGAAGCCCAGGTGGCCGCCGGCGAGCGGGCCCTCGACGACCACGTAGTCGGGCAGGCGATTGAGGCGGACCGCGCCCTTGAGGAAGATCTTCAGCGCACGCACGCTCGAGACGATGGGCCCGATCTTGACATCGCGGAAGCGCGGATGGTCCGCGATCAGCTTGAGGCTGCCGATGTGCAGGCCGGCCGACAGGGTGATGCCATCGATGCCACCGTCCAGCGCCCCCCGCAGGCGGGCCTGCAGCGTATCGCCGGGCGCGCCCATGGTCAGCTTCTCCATCACGTTGATGAAGATCGCCCCCGGCCCCTGCTTGCGGTCCATGGTGTAGCGCACGTGGTTGAGCTGCGCCTGGTAGAGGTGGTCGAGGTTGAACTTGACGGTGGACTTGTCGATCTGGTCGCGCGTCGCCCGGTGCGTCTCGGACTTGGCCTTGGTGAAGTGGGTGTTGTACTTGCGGTCCGAGACATGCTGGACCATGGCATCGGAGATGTGTCCCACCCCGCCCAGCCGGCAGGCCGTCAGGGCCAGCGCGGTGGTGGAGATGTCGACCCCCATGCCGCCGATCACGATCGGGACCAGCTCGAGCTGGCCGAGCTGCCAGCGATAATTATCGACCTTGTCTTCGGTAAGAGTACGGGGGTTCATCATCTTCCGCTGCGACAACAGACTGGCGGGTCATATTAAAGGAGTATGCCCGCGGGGAACAGCATTGCAGCCACCTGCCGGAGCCGGCCGGGAACATCGCGGCCTCCGTGGCAGGCGCCCCGCAGGACACCCGTCTGGCGCTGCGGCAGGAAGGCCGGCCGCCGGCGGATGCGCGCGCTCCATCCGGCCTGTGCAAGCCGGCACCGACACCTCCGGCCCCGCCCCTGATGGCAGGACCGGAAAATGGTGGGCCGTGCGCGATTCGAACGCGCGACCAACTGGTTAAAAGCCAGCTGCTCTACCGGCTGAGCTAACGGCCCCCTGCGATTGGGCGCGAATCATAGCCGATCGCGGCCGGCGGCTCCTAGCCGGAATCCACCGGCCCGCGATAGCGGGTGACATCGGGCAGGCCGGCGGCCGCAAAGCCCGCCTGCCGCAGCCGGCAGGCATCACAGGCGCCGCAGGCGGCGCCGGAGGCATCGGCCTGGTAACAGGAAACCGTGGCGGCAAAATCCACCCCCAGCCCGCTGCCGAGCCTGATGATCTCTGCCTTGCCGAGGCTCATCAGCGGGGTGCGCAGCACGATCGGGCGTCCCTCGACCGCCCGGCAGGTGGCGAGGTTGGCCATCGCCTGGAATGCAGCGATGAACTCGGGCCGGCAATCCGGATAGCCCGAATAATCAACCGCATTCACGCCACTGTAGAGGAAGTCCGCATCCAGCACCTCGGCCCACGCCAGCGCAAAGGAGAGGAACACCGCATTGCGGGCCGGCACATAGGTGACCGGGATGCCGTCGCCGGGCACCTCGGGTACCGCTATGCCTAGGTCCGTCAGTGCGGAGCCGCCCAGTGCGCCGAGATCGATGCGCATGATGCGGTGCTCGCGGGCGCCCAGCTGCCGCGCCACGACCGCCGCAGCATCCAACTCGGCACGGTGGCGCTGGCCGTAGTCGAAGCTCAGCGCATGGCTCTCGCAGCCATCGCGCCGTGCCGCCAGTGCCAGGCAGGTGGCCGAGTCCATGCCGCCGGACAGCAGCACCACGGCGCGCTGCCGCTCAATGGCCACGCTGCTCGCCCCAGAGATATTTGTGGAGCTGCACCTGCAGGCAGACCTCGAGGCGGTCGGCGAGGATCCATTCCGCCAGCTGCCGGGGCTCCAGCCGCCCCCACACCGGCGAGAACAGCACCGTGCAGCGTGCCGGCAGCGCATGCTCGGCAAGCAGCTGCCGCGACCACTCGTAATCCGCCCGGTCGGCGATGACGAACTTCAGCTGGTCGCAGGCCCGCAGCTGCCCAAGGTTGCCCCACAGGTTGCGCGCCACCTCGCCCGAGGACGGCGTCTTGCAGTCCATGACGATGGTGACCCGCGGATCGATGCCGGCGATGTCGAGCGCACCGCTGGTTTCCAGCTGCACCACATGCCCGGCATCGCACAGCCGGCCGAGCAGCGGCCGGCAGCCCGGCTGGGCCAGCGGCTCGCCACCGGTGACGCAGACATGGGGGGTGGCAAAGGCGGCCACGGCCTCGAGGATTTCGGCGAGCTCGCGCTGCTCGCCGCCGCTGAAGGAATAGCTGGTGTCGCACCAGCTGCAACGGAGCGGACAGCCGGTCAGGCGGAGGAAGACGGTCGGCGTGCCGACGGCCTTCGATTCCCCCTGGATGGAATGGAAGATCTCGCTGACCCGCAGGCGCAGCGGCCGACTGCCGGCGTCCCCGGTCATCGACGCATCCGGGCGGAAGCGCCGGCTGCCGGCAGGTCCGTCATGCGCCCTGCGCCGCTCAGCGCCCGGCGCCCGCCAGGGCCTGCAGGCGCTGGCTGGCAAGGCGTGCCGCGGTGCTGTCCGCATAGTCGCGGACCACGGTGTTCAATGCCTGGCGCGCCGCCTCGTAACGCTTGAGCTCGTGGTTGCAGTAGCCGATCTTGAGCAGTGCATCGGGTGCCTTGCGCGAGGCAGGATACCGCGCCAGCACCTGCTCGAACTCGGCCAGCGCCACCTCGTACTGCTGGACGACGTAGAGGCTCTCGGCCAGCCAGTACTGGGCGTTGTCCGCCAGGCCGCTTTGCGGATATTCCTGCAGGAAGCGCCGGAAGGCCTGCGTCGCAGGCTCGTAGCGTCCCTGCTTGAGCAGCTCGAAGGCAGCCTGGTAGGCGGCGCGGTCATCGCTGCCTGCAACCGCCGGGCCACCGGCCGGGGCAGGCTCCGCACCCGCGGGGGCAGCCACCCCGCCACGGGCTTCCAGCGCCTGCAGGCGCTGGTCGACGTCGAGGTAGAGCTGGCGCTGGCGATCGTTGCCCTGCTCCAGCTCGTTGCGCAGCACCTCGACCTCGTTGCGCAGTGCCTGATTGTCCTTCTGCAGGCTGTCGATCTGCCCCATGAGCCCCATCAGCCCCTGGTTGTCGACCACCCGCTCCACCCGCGACAGGCGATTGTCGAGATCCACCTGCTTCAGGTAGACGGGATCCTGCTCGGGGGGCACCAGCTGGCACCCGCCGCCAAGAGCGACGAGTGCCAGCACCGGCAGCCATGCTGCCCGTGGCAGTTTCATGCCCGCCTCAGGGTGCGTAGACAATTTCCACGCGCCGGTTCAGCGCCCAGGACTCCTCGTCGCTGCCGGTGACGGCCGGACGCTCCTCGCCATAGCTGACCGTGGTCAGCTGGCTGGCCGCCGCACCCTGCAGCAGCAGGGCCTGCCTGACCGCCTGTGCCCGGCGCTCGCCGAGACCGATGTTGTACTCGCGGCTGCCGCGCTCGTCGGCATGCCCTTCGAGGCGGACCGCCGCCGAGGGATTGGCGGCAAGATAGCGGCCGTGCCCGGCGATGATCTCGCGGAACTCCGCCCTGACGCTGTCGCGGTCGAAATCGAAGTACACGGTACGGTTCAGAGCCGAGGCACGCGGGCCTGCGGCGGCACTGTCGCCGAAGGCGCTGCCGGCGCCTGCATCGCCCTGCCCCACGCCGCTGGACTGGGCGCCGGCAACCGGACCCGCCTGCGTGCCATAACCAAGCTCGTCCTGCTCCCTGGTGTTCTTGCTGGCGCACGCCGCCAGCACCACCACCATCAGCACCAGAAACACGTTTCTCAAACTCATGGACTTCACAGCTCCTGCGATGTATTGCCGGGCATTGCGGACCATCCGCCCCGCTCCGGCTCCAAACTCAGTTGGCCCGGAAAGGTGACCAGGCCGGCTCGCGCACATCCCCCGCCGCAGCAGGTATCCGCTGGCGCACGCGCCCGTCGATGGAAACCATGGCCAGCACGCCGCGGCCGGCTTCACGCGTAGCGTAGATCAGCGTTTCCCCGTTGGGGGCGAAGCTGGGCGACTCGTCCTGCCGCCCATCGGTGAGGACCTGGGTGAACCCGCGCTCGAGGTCTATGGTGGCAATTCTATAATTACCGCGGTCATTGGTCACCACGGCCAGGCGCCTGCCATCGGGCGACACCCTGGGGCGCGCATTGTAGGAGCCCTCGAAGCTGACCCGCTGCGCGCTGCCGCCCTGGGCCGGCACCCGGTAGATCTGCGGGCCGCCGGCGCGGTCGGAGGTGAAGAAGATCTGGCGGCCGTCCGCCGACCAGGCCGCCTCGGTCTCGATCGATCGCTGGTCGGTCAGCCGGGTGAGGACCTGGGAGGCGAGGTCGAGGGTGAAGATATCGAGGTTGCCCTCGCCGCGCGACAAGGTCAGCGCCAGCTGCCTGCCATCGGGCGACCAGGTCGGCGAGCCGTTGACGCCGGCCCTTGCCGAGACCTTTTCCCTCACGCCGCTGCGCAGCGTCTGGATGTAGACCTCGGCCACCCGGTTCTCGAAGGAGACATAGGCCAGCTTGCGCCCGTCCGGTGACCAGGCGGGCGACATGATCGGCTCTCCCGACGCCACCATCACCTGCTCGTTGGCGCCATCCGCATCGGCGACGATCAGCCGGTAGCTGCCGCTGCCACCGGTCTTCTGGTTCGCCACCACGTAAGCGATGCGGGTGGCAAAGATGCCGGGCACGCCCGTCAGCTTCTCGTAGATCATGTCCGCGGCGCGGTGGGAAGCCAGGCGCAGGCCCGCCGCCTGGGCCGGCAGGCGGTAGCCCAGCAGCTGCTGGCCGCGCAGCACGTCGAACAGCTGGAACTGGATGGTATAGCCGCCCGCAGTACCTTCGAGCAGCTGGCCGACGACCACCGCCTCGACGCCCAGCATCTTCCAGGCCCTGAAGTCGA
This sequence comes from Gammaproteobacteria bacterium, assembly GCA_019454675.1. Lineage (GTDB taxonomy): Bacteria > Pseudomonadota > Gammaproteobacteria > Steroidobacterales > QUBU01. The sequence continues at coordinate 9,524 of JACFNV010000070.1, forward strand.
CATCGACGCCGCGCGTGGGCCTTTGCACGAGATCGGCCACGGGCAGGACCTCGAAGCGCCCCGAGCTCGCCAGGTCGCGGGAGATCAGGCCCGCCACGTCGAAGGGCAGCGGCGTCCTGCCCTCCCAGCCGAAGGGCACCACGGCAACCGGCATCGGCCGTGCCACGCCGCCGACGATCTCGATGCGCAGCTGCGCCTGCAGCGACGGCGCCACCAGGAACAGCAGCAGGATGGGCAGGATCTGGTGCAGGCGCTTCAGCATGGTGGGCACATCGACCTCCGGGGCCGCTTATTGTTCCGGTTTGAATTTAAAGAGCAAGTTGCGCTCGAACAGCCGCGGATCGGCGGGCAGCGGCAGCGGGGATGCACGCAGGACCGCCGTCTCCACCGAGCGTGCGAAGGCGGCGTCGCCGGTACAGTTGAGTGCCACCGCGGAGATGACCTCGCCCCCCGGGATCTGCTGGACGCGAACCTCGCAGCTGTCGCCCGGGCGTGCGCTGGCCGGCTCGCTCCAGTTGCGCCGCACCTTCTGCCGGATGAGATCCTGGTACTGCGCCGCGGCTGCGGAACCGGCGATGGCGTTGAGATCCTCCTCCTCGGCCAGCTGGCGCGCCAGCTCGGCACGACGGCGTTCGGCGTCGGCGCGAGCCCTCGCCTCCGCTGCCGCTGCCGCCTCGGCCTTTGCCTTCGCGGCCGACTGCGCCTTCGCCTCGGCCTCCGCCCTGGCCTTGGCTTGTGCTGCTGCCTTCGCCTTGGCTTCCGCCTGTGCCCTGGCTTCAGCCTTGGCGGCTTCCGCCGCCTTGGCCTTGGCCTCGGCCTCTGCCCTTGCCTGCGCTTCCGCCTGGCGCCGCTCCGCGGCCTGCTGCTGCGCCTGCCGGCGCTCCTGCTCGGCCCGCTGGCGCTCGCTGGCCTGTGCCTGTGCCTGCGCTTCGCGCCGCTCGATCTCGCGCTGGCGTTGCCGCTGCTCGGCGGCCCGTGCCTGTGCCTCGCGCCGCTGCGCTTCCGCGGCACGTTCGCGTGCGGCACGCTCATCCACCACGGTGGCCTGGATGGCAAGCCGCACGGGTGGCGGCGGCGGGCGCGACAGCCAGCCCAGGCCCAGGCCAAGTACCAGCGCCAACAGCAGGGCAAGATGCAGCAACGCCGAAGCCGCGAGCACCTTGCGATGCTCGTGCAGGAAGCCGCCGGGGGCTGTCGGCACCTGGGCCATCGACGGGTGAACGGCCGGCTGCCGCCTCAACCGCGGCCGCTGCGCCGGCGCGGGGGCTCCGCCGGATCGGTGAGGAAGCCGAGCTTCGCCGCGCCCGACTGCTGGAGCAGCAGCATGCCCTCGACGACGCTGCCATAGGCCACCCTGCGATCAGCCTTCACCAGCACCGGGGT
>JACFNV010000070.1:10916-12155 GCA_019454675.1 Gammaproteobacteria bacterium
GGTCTCGGGCTTGCGGCGCAGGACGATCGAGGCCAGCCGCACCACCTCCTCCGCCGTGATGGGCGAATCGGTGCCCTCGCCCACGCTCAGGTAGAACAGCCCCTCGGCATCGACGCTCAGCACCAGCGGCTCATCGTTCTGCCCGGCATCGATCGGCTCCGCCGCGGCCTTCGGCAGCTCCACCTCGATGCCCTGGGTGAGCAGCGGCGCGGTCACCATGAAGATGATCAGCAGCACCAGCATCACGTCGATGTAGGGCACGACGTTGATTTCCCCGAGCAGGCGGCGTCTGGCATGGCGGCGCATGGCGGCTACCTGCCCTCGCGCGCCGCCGCCGGCCGCGGATGGGCATGGCGCTGGAGGATCGCCGCGAACTCCTCGGTGAAGGCATCGAAGCGCACCTCCAGGCGGGTGACGCGGTCGGCATAGCGGTTGTAGGCGATCACCGCCGGAATTGCCGCAAACAGGCCGATGGCGGTGGCCACCAGCGCCTCGGAAATGCCCGGCGCCACCATGGCAAGCGTCGCCGACTGCACCGTGCCAATGGCCTGGAAGGAATTCATGATGCCCCAGACGGTACCGAAGAGGCCCACGTAGGGACTGGTGGAGCCGATGGTGGCCAGCGTGGCGAGGTTCTGCTCGAGGCGGTCCATTTCGCGCATCTGCGCCACCTGCATGGCACGCTGGCAGCCCTCGAGCACCTGCTGGGGGGTCAGCTCCGCCTGCCGGGTCAGGCGCCCGAACTCGCGGAAGCCCGCCTCGAAGAGGCTGGCCATGCCCACCGGCACGTTGTCCTCGCGGCTGACATCGCGGTAGATCGCCCCCAGATCCCCCCCGGCCCAGAACTGGCTCTCGAAGGCGTCGGCCGCAGCGGCCACCTCGCGCAGCATGCGGCGCTTGCGCAGGATGATGGCCCAGGAAAAAACCGAGGCAGCCAGCAGCAGCAGCAGCACCAGCTGCACGATGAAGCTTGCCCCAAGCACCAGGTCGAGGAAGGAATGGTCGGGCGTCATGCCTGTTCATCCGTGATGGTCGATGTTGCGGGTCCCGCCGGCAGGATGCCGGCGGGGATGCGACGCGGCCTGAAGCTCGCACTGTCCAGGCAGGCAGCCTCGCCGCGGGCACTCACCAGCAGGCTGCCATCATGCGCGCGGCAGACCTGCTGGTCGATGGTGAAGCGTACCCGCTCGCGGCCGAGCAGCCGCGTGCGCACCAGCAGCTCGTCGTTGAAGCGGGCGG
>JACFNV010000071.1 GCA_019454675.1 Gammaproteobacteria bacterium
GCGCCTTGATGGTGATGCCGCGCTCGCGCTCGATGTCCATGGAATCGAGCACCTGGGTGCTCATCTGGCGCTCCTCCAGGCCGCCGCACAACTGGATGAAGCGATCAGCCAGCGTCGACTTGCCGTGGTCGATATGGGCGATGATGGCGAAGTTGCGGATCTTGTCGAGGCTGGCGCTCATGTCCCACGCGGAGCATGCAAAAGGCGTGAGATTATACCCGGAAGCGGTACCGGGACCGTGGACTGTCGTTGCCTGTGCCGCTCAGCCCTGGCGACGCAGCCAGGCCGTGATCCGGCCCTCGTCGAGGGGCCAGCCCGACAGCTCGACATCCCCCGCCATCACCACCGGGATGCGCAAGCCATAGCGCTCCCGGAGCTCCTCGCTGTCATCCACGTCCGCCACGCGCAACACCACCCCGTGGGCGCGGCAGCCGGGGTCGAGCACCTCCAGCGCCTCCTCGCACAGGTGGCAGCCGGGCCGGCCGAGGATGGTCAGCTCGCGGGGCGGGGTTCCCATCAGTGTGCGGCGGTGCCGTCGCCCACGCGACGGGTCGAGGTGGCCAGCATCCTGACCGTGCGCACCGGCACCTCCCCCATGGCGGTCACCATATGGTCGCCCATGGTGATGGTGTAGGCATTGGCCGCTCCCACCTGCGAGAGGCCCTCGATGGGTCCTATCGCCACGATGGCCGGTTCGACAAACAGCGACACCGTCGCCAGGCCATCCGAATAGACGACCTGCTGCAGGTCACGGGGTGCATCCGCGGGAATCCTCGCCTGGCGTGCCGTCAACCTGAATCCCGGGGGAAGCCGGGAGGCAACCCAGAGCTGGCCGGCCGACGCTCCCGCCCCTGCCGGCGGCACTTCCCTGCCACCTCCTGCGGCAGCCATGGCGGATACCGCAGGCTGTACGTCCGCCGCCGGCTTCTGCGCATAGCTGATCTGGGTGAAGAGAATCTGCTCAAGGACCTGTCCCCGCTCGTCCACCAGCTGGGTCTTCAGCGGAACATGGGTTTCGCGGTCGAGCCACAGGCGGTAGCCATAGCGGAAACCGTCACGCGGCCGGATGACGATGCCCCGCGTATCCCTGCCCGCTATGCGCTCCGAGGAGCCGAGCGCCAGCAGGTACAGCGCATCATCGATTTCCGACGGCCCCGCAAGGGATTCGGACAGCGGGCTGCGCAGCCGGCCGGCCCTCTCCGCGCGCGGCTCGACGAGCACGGTACGCTGGTCGGCAAAGATGCCGGTCACCCCCTCCGCATCGCGGATCAGCTCGCGACCCGCATCCTCGCAGCTCACCCGCTCGACGATCCGCCCGTCCTGCAGCTGGTGGCTCACGTGCATGGCGCTGCTGTCATCGCCCTGGACGTGGACGAAGGTCCCCTCGTAGGCGACGCGCTCTATCGCCTCGCCCATCAGCTCGAGCAGCGCACGGGGCGTATCGGCGGCCGATGCCGCCTGCAGCGCACCCGCGATCATGAACAGCACGCCGCAGGCCAGCCCCGGCACCGGCCCGTGCCGCAGCGGGCTAGCGTGCATCGGATGCATCCACCGTCCGCTGCCAGGAAGCCTGTTCCGCCCGCGCCGACACCAGCCTGGAGTCGAAGTTGCTGCGCGAGATCGTGCCGGCATATTCGCTGTGCGCCATCAGGTAGGTGGTCAGGCGCGCCGCGGCGCGCGGCTCCAGCCGGCGCCGGGCCACCGCGCTGACATCCGCCACCGGCTCGAGCGCCACCAGCGTGTCGGCCGCCACGGGCCCGGGTGCAGCGGCATCGGCCAGCAGCGGTTGTTCGGGGGACTGGGATCCGGTGACCAGGCGCAGCACGGCCACCAGCGCGAAGGAGGCGGCGATCGCGGCAAGCAGCCGGCCGCCCCGGAGGCGGCTCCCGCCCTGCTTCACGGCCGGCGGCATCTGCTCCGCATCCAGCTCGGCACGTACCCGCTCGGCCAGCTGCAGGGCTGCGGGGGTGGCGGCACCGGTGCGGATGCACTCGCCGATCATGGCATAGCGGCCAAGCGTATCGCGCCGATCACGGTCACGATCCAGGCGGGCAAGCAGCAGCTCGACCTCGGCAGCAGGAAGCTCGCCGTCAAGGAGTGCCGACAATTGCTCTTCGAGGGGCTTGCTCATGGATCCACCATCACCAGATTGTCAGTGTAGCTTGCCGGCCATCGCCGCGATGCTGCCGTCGATGGCCTCGCGTGCGCGGAAGATGCGCGAGCGCACGGTACCGATCGGGCAATCCATGGCGCTGGCGATTTCCTCGTAGCTCAGGCCGTCGATCTCGCGCAGCATGATGGCGGTGCGCAGCTCCTCGGGCAGGGAGGCGATCGCCTGCGCCACGACCTGCTGGAGTTCCTGCTGCATGACCAGCCCTTCCGGCGAGTCCTCGTCGCGCAGGCGCGCATTGGCGTCGTGGTTTTCCGGATCCTGCAGGTCGAGGCTGTAATCCACCGGCCGGCGCCTCAGGGAAACCAGGTAGTTCTTTGCCGTGTTGATGGCAATGCGGTGCAGCCAGGTGTAGAAGGCGCTGTCTCCACGGAAGGCGGGCAAGGCTCTGTAGGCTTTGATGAATGCCTCCTGGGCCACATCCTGGGCCTCGACCGGGTCGTGGACATAACGCATGATCAACTTCACGATGCGTTGCTGGTACCGCAGCACCAGCACATCGAATGCACGCCGGTCGCCCTGCTGGACGCGCTGCACTAGAGACTGGTCACTGGCCTGCTCTTCCGCCATGCGGCTCCGGAACCGTTCAACAGAGCGGAACCGCATCGATCGGATAGACCGTGGTCCGCCGTAAAAGTTCGACCCCGGCAAGCCGGGACGATGAAATGCGCGCGCAAAACCCTGCTGGCGCGGTGCAGCGCATGCTCGCGATTCTACGCCAGACGCAGATGGGTCCGCAGCCGCCGCCAGGCAATGGGCGGGCAGCGATGGCGCCACAGCCAGGCCTCGCAGCGCAGCCCGTCTTCCCGCAGCCACTCCATGACGATCAGCGGCCCGCCATCGCGCCCCCAGGCATGGACCAGTTCCGCCGGCGCAGGCCCCGCCGCCGTTTCCAGCCGCCAGCGCCCGCCCGGCAGCCAGTCCAGCTGCAGCACATGACCGGCAGCAGCCGGATGCAGGCGTCGGTGCAGCTCCCATGCCAGCCGCAGCATGAGCAGGCAGGCCACGGCAAGGCGCAACCCCGGGGCGATGTCGGCCGTCATGATGGCGAAGGCACAGAGAGCGGCAACCGCCCCGATGATGAGCAGCCACTCCCTGCCTGTCCGGGGACGGATGCTAACCACCTGCAGGAAGCCGTTGTTCAAGCAAATGCTCCACCACCCGCACCAGCGCCCCATCCTCCCCGGCTCCCCCGACATTCAGCAAGGCGACAATCTCGGGATCGGGCATGGATAGGAGATGCCGGAATGCCGCCTGCTCGGGTTCGGGCGCTGCACGGTAGCGCAGGTCCATGAATGCCATCAGCAAGGTGTCCAGCTCGCGCATGCCGCGCCGGCAGCGCCAGCGCAGCCGCTTGAACTCCTGTTCCGGGGTCATGGCACCACGGCCGCGATCAGAGCTTGCGCTCCGCGATCATCTGCTTGATCTGGCCGATGGCCCATGCCGGATTGAGGCCCTTCGGGCAGGTGTAGGTGCAGTTCATGATGGTGTGGCAGCGGTAGAGCTTGAATGGATCCTCGAGGTAGTCGAGGCGCTCGCCGGTAGCCTCGTCACGGCTGTCGGCCAGCCACCGGTAGGCGGCCAGCAACGTTGCCGGGCCCAGGTATTTCTCGGGATTCCACCAGTAGCTCGGGCAGGCGGTCGAACAGCAGGCGCAGAGGATGCAATTCGAGGGCATGTCGATCTTTTCGCGATCCGCCTTCGTCTGCAGGCGCTCGCGATCCGAGGGTGCCGGGCTCTTCGTCTGCAGCCAGGGCTTGATCGAGGCGTACTGGGCGTAGAAGTGGGTCAGGTCCGGCACCAGGTCCTTGACCACCGGCATGTGCGGCAGGGGATAGATGTTCACGTCGCCGCGCACATCCTCGGTGGCCTTGATGCAGGCCAGCGTGTTGGTGCCATCGATGTTCATGGCACAGGATCCGCAGATGCCCTCGCGGCACGAGCGCCTGAAGGTCAGCGTCGCATCGACTTCGTTCTTGATCTTGATGAGGGCGTCGAGGACCATCGGCCCGCACTTGTCGAGGTCCACCTCGTAGGAATCCATGCGTGGATTCGCGCCAGCCGTCGGGTCGTAGCGGTAGATGCGGAACTTCCGCACTCGCGTCGAACCCGTGGGCGCCTTGTGCTCATGGCCCGGCTGGACGCGGGAGTTCGCCGGCAATCTGAACTCAGCCATCGGTCTTCCTCATCGATCAGATCAGTACACCCGCGCCTTCGGCGGGATCGACTCGACTTCGTCGGTCAGCGTCTGCAAATGAACCGGCCGGTAGTCGATGCGCACCTCGCCCGATTCATCCATCCAGATCAGGGTGTGCTTCATCCAGTTGGCATCGTCGCGATCGGGATAGTCCTCGCGGGCATGCGCGCCGCGGCTCTCCTTGCGGTTGGCGGCCGCCTTGATGGTGACCATGGCCGCGCCCAGCAGATTCTCCAGTTCCAGCGTCTCCACCAGGTCGGTATTCCAGATCAGGCTGCGGTCGCTGACGTGCACATCGGCGAAGGAGCGGAAGGTGCGGGTCAGCAGCTCCACCCCCTTCTGCAGCGTCTCCTCGGTGCGGAACACCGCAGCGTGGCCCTGCATGACCCTCTGCATCTCCAGGCGGATCTGCGCAGTGGAACGGCTGCCCCTGGCGTTGCGCAAGCGATCCAGGCGCGCCACCGCGGCCTCCCCTGCATTGGCTGCCAGTGGCCGCACCCGCCCGGCGCCCTTGAGCACCTCGGCGCAGCGGTGTGCCGCGGCACGGCCGAAGACGACCAGGTCGAGCAGCGAGTTGGAACCGAGCCGGTTGGCGCCATGCACCGAAACGCAGCCCGCCTCGCCCACCGCCATCAGGCCCGGCACCAGCGCATCGGGATTGCCATCCTTGAGCGTGACCACCTCGCCGTGGTGGTTGGTGGGAATGCCGCCCATGTTGTAGTGCACCGTCGGCAGCACCGGAATCGGCTCGCGGGTGACATCGACGCCGGCGAAGATGCGCGCGGTCTCGGCGATGCCGGGCAGCCGCTCGTGGATGACCTCGGGGCCGAGATGCTCGAGGTGCAGGTAGATGTGATCCGCCTCGGGCCCCACGCCGCGGCCCTCGTTGATCTCGACCGTCATCGAGCGGCTGACGACATCGCGCGAAGCCAGGTCCTTGGCGTGCGGCGCATAGCGCTCCATGAAGCGCTCGCCACGCGAATTGGTGAGGTAGCCGCCCTCGCCGCGCACGCCCTCGGTGATCAGGCAGCCGGAGCCATAGATGCCGGTGGGATGGAACTGCACGAACTCCATGTCCTGCAGCGCGATCCCGGCCCGCAGCGCCATGCCATTGCCGTCGCCGGTGCAGGTATGTGCCGAGGTGCAGGAAAAGAAGGCGCGGCCATAGCCGCCGGTGGCAAGGATCACGCGATGGGCGCGGAAGCGATGCAGCTGGCCGGTGGCCATGTCGAGCGCCACCACGCCGCGGCACTCCCCATCTTCCATGATGAGGTCGATGGCGAAGTACTCGATGAAGAAGGTGGCATTGTGCTTGAGTGATTGCTGATAGAGGGTATGCAACATGGCATGACCCGTACGATCCGCCGCCGCACAGGTGCGCTGCGCGGTGCCCTCGCCGAAGTGCGTGGTCATGCCGCCGAAGGGGCGCTGGTAGATGCGGCCGTCGTCGGTGCGCGAGAACGGCACGCCGTAATGCTCGAGTTCGATGACCGCCTGCGGCGCTTCCTTGCACATGTACTCGATGGCGTCCTGGTCACCGAGCCAGTCGGAGCCCTTGACCGTGTCGTACATGTGCCAGCGCCAGTCGTCCTCGCCCATGTTGCCGAGCGCCGCGCTGATGCCGCCCTGTGCGGCCACGGTATGGCTGCGGGTCGGGAACACCTTGGTGATGCAGGCAGTCGACAGCCCCGCCTCGACGAGGCCGAAGGTGGCGCGCAGGCCGGCACCGCCAGCGCCAACGACCACGACGTCATAGCTGTGGTCGGTGAAGGCGTAATCCCCGCTCATGCCTGGACTCCCAGCGACAATTTAACGATGGAATAGATGGCAGCCACGGCCATCACCACATGGACGAACCTGACCACCGCCAGGGAGAACACCAGCTTCCCGCCGTGCACATAATCCTCGAGCACGACGTTGATGCCGAGATTGGAGTGATACAGCAGCGTTACGACCAGCAGGATGAGCAGGGTGGCGTGCGGCATCGAGGCGATCCACGCGCTGACCGCCGCGTGATCACCAAGGTCCACGCCGAGGATGCTGACGACGAACCACAGCCCCAGCAGCCCCAGTCCGGCGGCCGACACCCGCTGGCCCCACCAATGCTCGAAGCCCGACTTGGCCGAGCCGGCCCCGATGGCCCGCCCGAGAGGTGAACGAAAACCCATGGCTCAGCTCCCGCTGCCCGTCAGGACGACAACCCAGAACGCCAGTGTCAGCACGCCGGCAGCAATGACTGCCGTCCAGCCAGTGGCCCTGGAACCCGGGATCGTGAAACCGCGCCCGGCATCCCAGAACAGGTGCCGGATGCCGTTGCACAGGTGATAGAAGAAGGCGAGCGACCAGCCGAACAGCGCCAGCATGCCAAGCGGCGACTTCAGCAGGCCGGCCAGCGCCGCATAGGCCGGGGCCCCGCTGGCTGCCGCCACCAGCCAGGCGGTGAGGACCAGTGCGCCGAGGGTCAGGAACATGCCGCTCATGCGGTGCAGGATCGACAGCGTATTGCTGACCTGCCAGCGATAGATGCCCAAGTGTGGTGACAGGGGCCGGTTTGCCTGTGCCATTGGCCGTAATCCTCCGCGCGAAGGCCGTGATCAGCGTGAAACCTGCATCAGAAGTCGATGCATCTGCCGTTTTTTTCCCAGTCGCCGTAACGGGTTGGCTCGGGCCCGAGCGGGCCGTCAATCTCGCGTGGATGCGTGGCCGGCCGGCCATCGGCATCTGCGGGCGCCGTTACCGGAGGCGTCGCGGACGCAGCCGGCTGCAATGCCCCGGCGTCGCCTGCATCCCTGGAGTTCTCGGCTGGCATGCCGGGAAGTGTGCCAGAATACGCCGGCTTTTTCACCACGCCCTCCCCGAGCGATGAGCACCTCGAAACCCTGGAACGAGGCGCAGGCCGCATCACTTCGCCATCTGCAGCTGCTGCGCGTGGCGGGCGCAGGCCGGCAGGCCTTCCTCCAATCGCAGCTGACGCAGGACCTGCGCCGGCTGGAGACGGGACTCGCCCTGCGTTATGCCTGGGCCGACGCACGCGGCCGCGTGCTGCTGGCGGGCGAGGTCTTCAGCTGGCGGGAAGCGCTGTGGCTCACCGTGCCTGCCGCGCTCGCCCGGGCCATCCGCGACCGGCTGCACCTGTTCGTGCTGCGCGCCGAGGTCACGGTGGAACTTGCCGACATCAGGCTGGCTGGCCGCCTGCTTCATGACGAAGCACCCGTGCTGGTGCATGGCCTGGCGCTGCCTGCGCAACCGCTGGGCCTCGGCGCCGCAGCGGCATGGTGCATGCTGCGCACCCATGCCGACCAGCTGCTGGTGTGCACGACGGACGACGCCATCCTCGCCGAATCCGCCCTGCCAGGCAGCGCACTGGACGACACGGCATGGAGGCTCGGCGACATCCGGGCCGGCTTCGCCCGCATCGATGCGGAGACGGGCAGCCACACGCCGCAGATGCTCAACCTGGACCTGTCCGGCGCCGTCAGCCTCGACAAGGGCTGCTATCCGGGCCAGGAGATCATCACCCGCACCCGCCACCTCGGCCGCCTGAAGCGGCGGCTGTTCCGCTACGCGGGCCCCTGCCCGCCCCCGGCGGCCGGTGCGACCGTATTCGACGCAGGGGGCGGCGAGGCAGGCGCGATCATCATGGCTGCGGCGGCATCCGCCGGCAGCGAGATGCTGGCCGTGGTCAGCCTGGAGGCCACCGGCGGGGCGCTGTTCACGGACCCGGAGCGCCGGCAGCGCCTGCAGCCCCTCGACCTGCCCTACAGCGTGCCCTAGGAGCGCGGACCGGCCTCGCGCATGTGCGGGAACAGCAGCACGTCGCGGATGGACGCGCTATCGGTGAGGAACATCACCAGGCGGTCGATGCCGATGCCGAGCCCCGCCGTGGGCGGCAAGCCGTATTCCAGCGCGGCGATGTAGTCCTCGTCGTAGAACATCGCCTCCTCGTCGCCGGCGCTCTTCTGCCTGACCTGCGCGCGGAAGCGCTCGGCCTGGTCCTCGGCATCGTTGAGCTCGGAGAAGCCGTTGGCGATCTCCCGGCCGTGGATGAACAGCTCGAAGCGGTCGGTGAGGAAGGGATCCCCATCGCTGCGACGGGCCAGCGGTGACACCTCGGCGGGGAAGCCGGTGACGAAGGTCGGCGCCTCGAGGCGGTGCTCGACGGTCTTCTCGAAGATGGCGGTCAGCAGCTTGCCGGCACCGGCACCGGGCGGCAGCGTGATGCCGAGCTGCGTGCAACGCGCCTGCAGTGCCGCGACATCGCGCAGCTGCCCGCGCTCGAGCCCCGCATCGGCCTCGAGCACGAGCTCCTCGATCGAGGCGCGCCGGAAGGGCTCGGCCAGATCGTGCTCCCGCCCCTCGTAGCGCACCGTGGCGCTGCCGAACAGGAACTCGGCGAGACTGCGGAACATCTGCTCGACCAGGTCCATGAGCACGTGATGATCGGCATAGGCCATGTACAGCTCGAGCATGGTGAATTCGGGGTTGTGCCGCGTCGACACGCCCTCGTTGCGGAAATTGCGGTTGAGCTCGTAGACGCGCTCGAAACCGCCCACTACCAGCCGCTTGAGGTAGAGCTCCGGCGCCACGCGGAGGTAGAGCTGGCGATCGAGCGCATTGTGGTGGGTGATGAAGGGACGCGCCGTGGCACCGCCGGGGATGGGCTGCATCATCGGCGTTTCCACCTCGAGGAACTCCAAGGCATCGAGGTAGCTGCGCAGGAACTGCACGATGCGCGAACGGTACCGGAACACCCTGCGCGAGTCCTCGTTCATGATCAGGTCCAGGTAGCGCTGGCGATAGCGGATCTCCTGGTCGGTCAGGCCATGGAACTTCTCCGGCAACGGGCGTAGCGCCTTGACCAGCAGCTCGATGCGCTCGACACGCACGCTGATCTCGCCGGTCCTGGTGCGGAACAGGCGTCCATGCGCCCAGAGGATGTCGCCGATATCCCAGCCCTTGAAAGCCTGGTAAAGCTCTGCCGGCAGCGCTCCCTGCTGCAGGAAGAGCTGGATCTGCCCGCTGCGGTCCTGGAGCTTGGCGAAGCTGGTCTTGCCCATGACGCGCTTGGCCATCAGGCGCCCGCCCACCGCCACCTCCACCGCCGCCTCCTCCAGTGCCTCGGTGGTCCAGCCCTCGTAGGTGTCGAGGATCTGTCCCGCCAGCGCGTTGCGGCGCAGGTGGTTGGGAAAGCGGAAGCCCGCGGTACGCAGCGCCTGGAGCTTCTGGCGGCGCTCGGCCACCAAGCGGTTGTCGCCGGAATTCTCGTCAGTCATGTCAATCCGCCGCAGCCACGCGGCCTCCTACAGTCCGTGCTTCAGGCTCGCCATGATGAAGCGGTCGAGGTCGCCGTCGAGCACATCGTCCGGGTTGCCGGTCTCGACCAGGGTGCGCAGATCCTTGATGCGCGCCTGGTCGAGCACATAGGAGCGGATCTGGCTGCCCCAGCCGACGTCCGCCTTGCTGTCCTCGAGCGCCTGGCTGTCGGCCTGGCGCTTCTGCTGCTCGAGCTGGTAGAGCTTGGCCTGCAGCTGCTTCATGGCCGTGGCCTTGTTCTTGTGCTGCGAGCGCTCGTTCTGGCACTGCACCACCACGCCGGTGGGCAGGTGGGTGATGCGCACCGCCGACTCGGTGCGGTTGACGTGCTGGCCACCCGCGCCGCTGGCGCGATAGACATCGATGCGCAGGTCGGCGGGGTTGATCTCGATCTCGATGTCGTCGTCGATCTCGGGCGAGACGAACACCGCGGCGAAGGAGGTGTGACGCCGATTGCCCGAATCGAAGGGCGACTTCCTCACCAGCCGGTGCACGCCGGTCTCGGTGCGCAGCCAGCCATAGGCGTGGTCGCCGCTCACGCGCAGGCTGGCGCTCTTGATGCCGGCAACCTCCGCCGCGGAAACCTCGAGCATCTCCACCGCAAAGCCCTTGTGCTCGCAGTACTTCAGGTACATGCGCAGCAGCATGCCGGCCCAGTCCTGCGCCTCGGTGCCACCGGCACCCGCCTGGATGTCGAGGAAGGCATTGCCGCCGTCATGCGCGCCGTCGAACATGCGCCTGAACTCGAGCTGCTCGACCTTCCCGCGGATGGCATCGACATCACGCGTGACGCCGGCCACCGCCTCGGCATCGTCCTCCGCCTCGGCCATGTCGAGCAGCTCGACGCTGTCGGCCAGCACCCGCCCTATCGAGGCGAAGTCGTGGACGATGCCCTCGAGCTGGACGCGCTCGCGCCCGAGCGCCTCGGCCTTGGGCGGGTCCTGCCAGACCCCGGGCTCCTCCAGCGCCTGCCGGACCTCGCTCAGCCGTTCCTGCTTGCGATCGAGGTCAAAGATACCCCCTGAGCACGGCAGATCGATCCTGGAGGTCGTCGATGAGCTGGCGGAGCGGGCTGGTTTCCATGGAATTGCTGCGCGAAGTGGAAAGCCGGCCATCCTATGCGGATTGGACATGTTCCACAACCAGCTGCCGGCGCCGGCGACCGCCGAAGTCATTGATGCCAAGGCGATAACAGCAGCGCACCCGGGCGGGCAGCAGCTCGGCGTGGTTGAAGGCGATGGCCTCCAGCGGCTCGCCGCCGTCCGGGTGGCGCAGCGACAGGCGCAGGTGGGTCTCCTTCAGCAGTTGCTGGTCGAGCACCGCGAACACGTTGTCGAACAGCGGCTCCGGGAAGCCCTGCCCCCAGGGCCCGGCAAAATGCAGCTCGGTGGCAAGGGCCAGGTCGAGGTCGGTCACGGCAAGCGGTCCATCGGTCCACAGCACCTGCCCGCCATCCCTGCCCTCGAGGGCAAGTGCAAGCTCGGCCTCCCAGGCCTCCCTGAAGGCCGGCAGCGCGCTCTCCGGCAACTGCAGCCCGGCCGCCATGGCATGGCCGCCAAAGCGCATCCCCGGCACGCGGTGCCTGGCCGCCACATTGGCGAGGACATCGCGGATGTGCACCCCCTCGACCGAACGGGCGGAGCCCTTGAGCACGCCTGCCACGCCGCCTGGCGCGAAAGCCACCACCGGCAGGCTGCTGCGCTCCTTCAGCCGCGATGCCAGCAGGCCGACGATGCCCTCATGCCAGCCGGGATCGAAAAGACAGGTCGTGCCATCCAGGCCGCCCCCGCCCAGCCGCGCCAGGTGATGCTGCGCCTCTTCCTGCATGCGCCGCTGCAGGACGCGCCGCTCGGCATTGAGGGCATCGAGGCGCATGGCCAGCGTCCGCGCCAGCCGCGGGTCGTCTGCCAGCAGGCAATCGATGCCGAGCGACATGTCGTCGAGCCGGCCGGCCGCATTGAGGCGCGGTGCAATGGCAAAGCCCAGGTCCGCGCTGCGTGCGGACAGCAGGTCGCGCCCCGCCACCGCGAACAGGGCCGCCAGCCCCGGGCGCACGCGGCCCGCACGCATGCGCTTCAGCCCCTCCGCGACGAGGATGCGGTTGTTGGCATCCAGCGGCACCAGGTCTGCCACGGTGCCCAGCGCCACGAGGTCGAGCGCGTCCA
>JACFNV010000072.1 GCA_019454675.1 Gammaproteobacteria bacterium
CCGCGGCTTCCAGCGCCGCAGCAGCAGCGAGTTGCCGACCACGCTGACGCTGCTCATGGCCATGGCGGCGCCGGCCACGGCGGGGCTCAGCATGCCCAGCGCGGCGATCGGGATGCCGATGATGTTGTAGATGAAGGCCCAGAACAGGTTCTGGCGGATCTTGCCGAAGGTGGCACGGCTGGCGGCGATGGCCGCGGCCACCAGCCGCGGGTCGGAGCGCATCAGCGTGATGCCCGCGGTTTCCATGGCGACATCGGTGCCCGAGCCCATGGCAATGCCGACGTCGGCAGCGGCCAGCGCCGGTGCATCGTTGATGCCGTCGCCGATCATGGCGACCACCCGTCCGGCACGGTGCAACTCGCCGACGACCTCGGCCTTGCCTTCCGGGCGCACGCCGCCGCGCGCCTCGTCGATGCCGAGCTGCGCGCCGATGGCGGCGGCCACCTCGGGTGCGTCGCCCGAGAGCAGCAGGCTGCGGATGCCCGCCCCGTGCAGCTGCCGTACCGCTGCGGTGGATTCCGGGCGCAGCGGGTCGGCGATGGCCATGATGCCGATGGCGCCATCGCGGTCGGCAAGCCAGATCACGGTGCGCGCCTGCTGCAGCCACTCCTGCAGCAGGGCGCTGTCCTCGCCGGCATGGATGCCGCTCTTTTCCATCCAGCGGCGGTTGCCGATGAAGATCTCGCGGCCGGCAACCTGCCCGCTCACGCCATAGCCGGTGTGGCTGCGGAAGTTGTCGACCGCCGAAGGGCGGATGCCGAGCTCCGCGGCACGGCCCATGATGGCGCGGGCCAGCGGGTGCTCGCTGGCCTGCTGCAGCGATGCGGCCAGCTGCAGCAGCTCCTCCTCGCTGCCGCGCAGGGCATGCATGGCGACGATCTGCGGCTGGCCGGCGGTGAGGGTGCCGGTCTTGTCGAAGATCACCGTGTCGACGCGGTGCGCGCGCTCGAGCGAGACCACGTCCTTGATGAGGATGCCGGCGCGCGCGGCCGCCCCGGTGCCGGTCATGATGGCGGTGGGCGTGGCCAGCCCCAGTGCGCAGGGGCAGGCGATGACCAGCACCGATACCGCGGCGATGAGCGCCTGCTCGAAGCCGCCGCCGCCCAGCATCCAGCCGGCGAAGCTGAGGATGGCGATGCCGACGACGACCGGCACGAAGATCGCGCTGATGCGGTCCACCAGGCGCTGCACCGGTGCCTTGCCCGCCTGGGCGTTCTCCACCATGCGGATGATGCGCGAGAGCGTCGAATCCTCACCCACGGTGGTGGCCTGCAGCTCGAGCAGCCCGGTGCCGTTGATGGTGCCGCCGGTCACCGCCGAGCCCGCGCCCTTGGTCACCGGCAGGCTCTCGCCGGTGATGAGCGATTCATCCACCTCGCTGGCGCCGCCGCCGACCTTGCCGTCCACCGGCACCCGTTCGCCGGGGCGCACGATGACCAGGTCGCCGCTGCGCACTTCCGCCACCGGCAGCTCGACTTCCACGCCATCGGCGCGGCGCACCCTGGCGGTCTGCGGGCGCAGGTCCATCAGCTGGCGGATGGCGGCGGTGGTGCCGCGCTTGGCGCGCGTCTCAAGCAGCTTGCCGAACATCACCAGCGTGATGACCACCGCGGAGGCCTCGAAGTACAGCTGGCCACGCGCATCCTCGCCCAGGCTCAGCAGCAGCCACAGGCTGTAGGTCCAGGCGGCGCTGGTGCCGAGCGCCACCAGCACGTCCATGTTGCCCGAGCGCGCGCGCAGCGCGTTGAAGGCGCCGCGGTAGAAGCGGGCACCGCAGATGAACTGCACCGGCGTGGCCAGCGCGAACTCCACCCAGGGCGCCAGGTGGAAGTGCCACCCCGCCGTCATCGCCACCATCTGCGCCACCAGCGGCAGCGTCAGCACCACGGCCATCCCCAGCAGCCACGATTCGCGGCGCAGGGCGGCCGCATCGGCTGCCTCCCGCGCGGCCTCGGCCTGGGCGCGGTCCTCGGTGGGGCTGGGGATGCGTGCCTCGTAGCCCGCGCGGGCCACCGCCGCGGCCAGCAGGTCGGTGCTGACCACGCCCGCCATCCCGGTGACATCGGCGCGCTCCAGCGCCAGGTTGACGTTCGCCTCCAGCACGCCCGGTACCGCCCGCAGCGCCTTCTCGACCCGGGTGGAGCAGGCGCTGCAGGTCATGCCGACGATGGGGAACGACCAGCTTTGCGAGGGCACGCTGAAGCCGGCGCGGTGGACCGCCTCGGCGACCGTCGTGGCGCTGGCCTGCCCCGGATCGAAGTCCACGGTGGCGCGCTCCAGCGCAAAGTTGACGCTGGCCTCGCGGACCCCCGGGGCGCGCCCGAGCGCGCCCTCGAGGCGCACCGCGCAGGCGCCGCAGGTCATGCCGTCGATCGGCAGACTGACATGGCCGGTGGACGGAGCCGTTGCGGCCGCGGTTGTGCTGTTGCTCATGAATCGATGGTAGTCGCCGCCGGATGCAGCGGCAATAATGGCGATCCGAAACCATCCGGGCGACGGTCTGGCAGCAGCCTGCCCGATCGCCTGCCGTGTCAACGATTTGACACTTCCTGGCGGCTTGCTGATGATACCGGCGACATCGGTTTGGTGCACAGCAGCCAGGATGCTTGCCTCCGCCATGCGGCGGGACCCGGCGCCCTGGCCTGTGCGTGACAGGTATCCATGAACGACACCAGCGACGCCGCCGCAGCCGCGGAACCCGTCCCGGGCAGGGTGGCGGGCAACGACCCGCTGCTCGATGCCCATGCCATCGCCCGCGCCCGCAGGCTCTACTTCCCCACCGGGCAGAGCCCGCGCATGACGGTGGTGCGCCGCCTCCTCGAGCAGGTGGCGCCCTTCAACACCAATGTGCTGATCACCGGCGAGTCGGGTACCGGCAAGGAGTGGGCGGCGCGCTACCTCCATGCGCTGTCGGCGCGGCACGAGGCGGCCTTCGTGCCGGTCAACTGCGGGGCGATTCCCGCCGAGCTGCTGGAGAGCGAACTTTTCGGCCACGAGAAGGGCGCCTTCACCGGTGCCATCGCCACCCGGGTGGGGCGTTTCGAGGCGGCCGAGGGCGGCACGCTGTTCCTCGACGAGATCGGCGACATGAGCCTGCCGATGCAGGTGAAGCTGCTGCGCGTGCTGCAGGAGCGGGTCTACGAGCGGGTGGGCAGCAACCGCAGCCGCAGCTGCGACGTGCGCATCATCGCCGCCACGCACCGCAACCTGGAGGAGGCGATCCGCGAGGGCCGCTTCCGCGAGGACCTCTTCTACCGGCTCAACGTGTTCCCCATCGAGCTGCCGCCGCTGCGCGAGCGCAAGGAAGACCTCAGCGAACTGGCGATGAACATCCTCGAGCGCTGCCGCGATGCCGGCCAGCAGCCGGTCACGCTCACCGGCGGCGCGCTGCGCATCCTGCGCTGCTACGACTGGCCGGGCAACATCCGCGAGCTGGCCAACCTGATGGAGCGGCTGTGCGTGCTCTATCCCGGCCAGCCGGTGGACATCCCCAACCTGCCGAGCCGCTATACCGCCGATGCGCCGCTGCGCGAGGCCGACCGGGAGATCGTCAGCCAGCGCGGCGCGGCCGGTCCGCAACCCCAGGACTTCGAGCTGCCCACCGAGGGCATGCCGCTGAAGGACTACATCGAGAACATCGAGATCGCGCTGATCCGCCGTGCGCTGCTGGATGCCGGTGGCGTCGTCGCCCATGCCGCGCAGCGCCTGCAGATCAGGCGCACCACGCTGGCGGAGAAGATGAAGCGCTATGGCATCCAGGCCACGGCGCAGGCGGTGCCCCCGGCCTGAGCTGGGGCGCGTGTGTGTCAGGCTGCCTTGATGCGTTCGTAGCTGGTGTGCCGGTCGCGCCCGCTGTGCTTCGAGTGGTAGAGCGCGCTGTCGGCGGCATTCAGCAATGCCTGTGCGTTGGTGAAGGCTGAACCGATCTCGTAGGTGGCGACACCCAGCGAGAGGGTGACGGCAAAGGATCTGCCATCAACGGCACGCACCTGCCGCGTGCGCGCTTCGTACACCAGGCGCTCGGCCACGGCTTCCACCTGGCGGACATCGAGGCCCGGCAGCAGCAGCACGAACTCGTCGCCGCCATAGCGGGCAACCATGTCGGTCTCGCGCAGCGAGCCGGTCAGCAGCGCGGCGACGGCCTTCAGCATGGCGTCGCCGCCCTGGTGGCCGTAGGTATCGTTGATGTCCTTGAAGTGGTCGATGTCGATGAACATCAGCGACAGCGGCCACGCGTTCGTGCTGGCGGCGGTGAACTCGCGCTCCAGCGCCTCCGCGAAGGCGCGCCGGTTGCAGGTGCCGGTCAGGGCATCGTGCTCGCGTTCGAGCCTGAGCGCGGAATTCTCCGCGCGCAGCCGCGACTGCTGGTTCTCGAGGTCGCGGTTCCTGTCGATCTGGTGCAGGTTGCGCACCAGCAGTATCTCGCGTGCCTGCGTGGTGATGTCCTCCAGCTCTTCGGCGGAGAGGATCTCCATGTCGAAGAGCCCCTCGGCCACCGGGATGTGCTCGCCGATGGTGTCGAAGAGCTCCTTCAGGCGGTTGGGCAGGATGCCGAGGTGGTTGTGCACGCGGTTGCCGATGCGCCGGATGCTGGTCTCGCTGTGGTCGGCCAGCCAGACGTCGGCCAGCTCGCCGGAGAGTGCCACGCAGCGCACGAATTCGCGGTGTTCGGGCTCGACGCCGGCGGCGCTGGGGTCGTGGCTGTGCTGCACGCCGCGCAGCAGCGCCGGTGGCATGTTCCAGTTCTGCAGCAGCCAGGCGCCGACCATGCGGTGGTCGGTCTCCACGCAGTTTCTTTCGTGCTGGGCGACCCTGCCGTGGTCGAGGCGGAAGGGCGAGATGCCGGCATAGACCTCGGGGGCGATCCTGTTGAGCGCCAGCATGCCGATGTCCTGCAGCAGGGCGGCAAGGAATATCTCCTCGGCATCGCGGCGGCCGAATTCGCTGGCCAGCAGCTTGGCCCAGGTGCCGGCGAGGATGGCCCGCTTCCAGTAGGCGGGGAAGTCGAAGCCCTTGGGCGGGTCCTTGCGCAGCGTGCTCACCAGCGTGAAGGACAGCGCCAGCGACAGGGTGGCGTTCAGCCCGAGCATGATCAGCGCCTGGCGCAGGTTGGTGCTCTGGCGCCGGCGGGCGTACATCGCCGAGTTGGCGATGCGCATGACCTTGGCGGCGATCGCGGGGTCCGCGCTGACCGTGTCGGCGACACGCGCCAGGTCGATCTCCGGGTCCTGCGCCAGCGTGATGACCCGCATCGCCACCGCGGGCGGGGAGGGCAGGCTGGTGCCGATGCGCAGCCGCTGCAACATCTTTTCCGGAATCTCGATCTGGCTCATGACGATCGCCTCGCTCCCCGCCGCTTCTTGCATCGCTCCCGACTCCGATCAACCTCAGTGGACCCCGGCATCGGTGCCGGAAGCCGGGGTGCCCCGGTTGCCGTAAAGCATCTGGATCAGCCGCGCTTCGTTCTGGCCGATGCGGCAGGTGTCGACCAGTTCGTCGGTGCTGGCGCCGTGGCGCGACAGGGCCACTGCCTGGCGCAGGCCGGGGCGCGCCGGGATGGCGCGCTCGCGTTCGCGCTCGGCCAGCAGTTCCGCCAGCCGCGCATTGCAGGCGGCCAGTGCCGCCTCGCTTTCCGTCAGCCGCAGCTCGACGATGCGGATTGCGCTGGCCGCCCGTGCGGAGCGCCGCACGGCACGCCAGCCGGTGAGCAGCGCGCTCGTGGCGATGACGAAGATGGTGGCGATGGCCGCGAGCAGTGCGGCCAGCAGGGGCGGGATGCTGATGATCATGGGTATTGACCTCTAGGCAAGTTCGTCGATGCCGTGTTCGTGTCCGCCTTCCGGCACGCCTGCGGCGTGCTCGTCGGGCCTGTCTTCCTT
Organism: Gammaproteobacteria bacterium; assembly: GCA_019454675.1. GTDB lineage: Bacteria > Pseudomonadota > Gammaproteobacteria > Steroidobacterales > QUBU01. The sequence continues at coordinate 5,880 of JACFNV010000072.1, forward strand.
CTCCGCGGGCCTGTCGCCATCCTCCGGCGTCCGGCGCTTGATGCGGCTGTCCGGCCGGCGCACCCAGCTGGCGGGCGTCAGCGGGCTGATCTGCTCGATGGGCGTCACGGTGCTGTCTCCCTGCTTGCGGGTGGCGGCGCGGGACCGGCCTGTGCCGGTACGACAAGCTCCTGGCGCGGCTTCAGCGCCGGCGGCATGTCGAGCACCACCGTCACCCGCCGGTTGCGGTTGCGGCCTTCGGGCGTGGCGTTGTCGGCCACCGGCTGGTATTCGCCCTGGCCGGCGACGCTCATGCGCTCGGGGCCGATGCCGCGCTCCTCGAACAGCCTGACGATGCGCCCGGCGCGGGCCGCCGAGAGCTCCCAGTTGGATGGGAACTGCAGGGTGCGGATCGGCTGGTTGTCGGTGTGCCCCTCGACGCGGATGGGGCTGCCGAGCGGCTCGAGGATGCTGGCGATGCGCCCGAGGATGTCCACCGCCTCGGGCTGGATCTGTGCGCTGCCGCTCGGGAACAGGATGTCGGTCTTGATCTCCACCTCCACCCACAGCGGCTTGCGGGTCACCGTGACCAGGTTCTTCTCGATGAGCTCGGCCATGGCGAGCTCCACCTGGTCGGCGAGTTGGCGCAGCCCGGGGCCGTCACCGCCATCCTTCTCGAGGTCGCGCCCCATCCTCTGGAACTGCTCGACCAGGCTGGTCTGCTCGCTCGCCATGGGGGATGCCAGCTTCAGCGCCTGGGTGGGGGTGATACCCGCCACGGTGTCGTCGCGCTGCACCTTGACCACCTTGTCGCCGATCTGGATCGGCACGGTGGCCTTCGGCGTGCCGCGGAAGGCGGCGGTGAGCGAGTCGGACAGCACGCGGTACTTGCCCTCGTTCACCGAGGAGACCGCATACATCACCACGAAGAAGGCCAGCAGCAGCGTGATCAGGTCGCCGTAGGGGATGGCCCAGGCTTCGTGGTTCACGTGGTCCTCTTCTTCGTGGCGGCGTCGCATGCTTGTCCAGGCCGGGCTGCGTCAGGCGACGTAGCTCTTCAGCTTGACCTCCAGGTTGCGCGGGTTCTCGCCCTCGGCGATGGCGATGATGCCTTCCAGCACCATCTCCTTGGAGCGGCTCTGCGTCTTGATGATTTCCTTGAGCTTGTTGGCGGTGGGCAGGAAGAAGAGGTTGGCCAGGCCGATGCCGTAGATGGTGGCGGTGAAGGCAGCGGCGATGCCGTGGCCCAGCTTGCTGGGGTCGGCGAGGTTCTTCATGACGGCGATGAGGCCGAGCACCGCGCCGATGATGCCGAGCGTGGGCGCATAGATGCCCAGCCCCTCGAAGACCTTGGCGCTCTGCGTGTTGGCCTTTTCCTTGGCCAGCAACTCCAGCTCCATGGTTTCGCGGATGCGGTCGGGCTCGGTGCCGTCGACCAGCATCTGCAGCGCCTTCTTCGCGAACTCGTCGGGCTCCTGCTCGAGCGCCGGCTCGAGGCCCAGCAGGCCCTGCTTGCGGGCGGTCTCGCTCCACGACACCATCTTGGCGATCAGGGCATCGGTGTCCTCCAGCGGCGGCTTGAAGATCCACGGGAAGATCTTCCAGGCGCGCAGGAAGGTGTCCTTGGAGGTCTGCACCAGGCTGGCGGCGAGGGTGCCGAGGAAGACGATGACGAAGGCGGCGGGGTTGGCCAGCGAGGCCAGGCCCGCACCCTTGAGGATGCTGCCGCCGATGAGCGCCACGATGGCCAGCAGGACGCCAACGCTGGTCAAGGGATCCATGTCAGCGCCCGTCCCCGTCGCCGGTCCAGTCCTGCAAGCGTGCACGCAGGCGCACCAGCGCCTGGCCGTGGATCTGGCACACCCGCGACTCGCTGACTCCCAGCACGGCGCCGATCTCCTTCAGGTTGAGTTCCTCGTCGTAGTACAGCGACATGACCAGCGCCTCGCGCTCGGGCAGCTCGCCGATGGCCGTGGCCATCGCCGCGTGGAATTCGGCCGACTCGACCGCCGCGGCGGGATCGGTGGTGGAGGCATCGTCCTCCGCGTCGCCGTCGGCGACCGGCTCGGGCAGCGCCTCCTCGAGGCTGAACATGCGCTGGCTGGCGGTGGCCGCCACCATCTGGAAGTACTTCTCCAGCGGTACGCCAAGCTCTGCCGCCACTTCGCGCGGTGCGGCATGCGCGCCGGTGCGGGCTTCCACCGCGCGCACGGCGGCGCTCAGCTCGCGTTGCTGGCGGTAGACCGAGCGCGGCGCCCAGTCGGTGTTGCGGAACTCGTCCAGCATGGCGCCGCGCACGCGGATGCCGGCGTAGGTCTCGAAGGACGCACCCTTGGTCGGCGAATACTGCCGGGCCGCATCCAGCAGGGCGATCAATCCGGTCTGCACGAGGTCTTCCAGCTCCACGCCTTCCGGCAGCCGGCCCAGAAGATGACTGGCGATCTTCTTGACCAGGACTGCATGCCGTTCCACCAGCTCCTCGGGGCGGAGGCCGCCAGCCAGGGCGTAGGCGGCTGCGCTCATGCCACCGCGTCCCGCAGGCCGCCGGGCTGCGCGAGCAGCCGTTCCACGAAGAACTCGATATGCCCCCGCGCCATGCGGGGGACAGCCCAGTTATCGGCACGATGGGCCAATTGCTTGAGGGCTGCGGAGGCCAGGCTGTTCGGGAACGCCGTCACAAAAGGCGCCTGCAGTTGCACCGCGCGCCAGACCCGATCGTCGTAGGGGATGCTGCCGGCATGCTCCAGCGACACGTCGAGGAAGCGCTCGCTGACGCGCAGCAACTTGTCGAAGAGCTGGCGACCGTGGCCGCCTTCGCGGGTCATGTTGGTGACGATGCGGAAGCGCCCCACCCCGCGCTCGCGCGAGAGCAGCTTGATGACCGCATAGGCATCGGTGATCGAGGTCGGCTCGTCGCAGACCACCACCACCACTTCATGGGCTGCCTCGGCGAAGCGCAGCACGGGGTCGGAGATGCCCGCCGGCGTATCCACCAGCAGCAGGTCGAGGTCGCAGTCCAGCTCGCTGAACGCGGTGACGATGCCGGCATGCTGCAGCGGGCTGAGCGCTGCCATCTCGGCGAGCCCGGAAGCACCCGGGACCACCATCACGCCGGCGGGCCCGTGCAGGATGGCTTCCTCCAGCCGGCGCTCGCCGCGTATCACCTCGGCCAGGGTATGGCGTGGCTGCAGGCCGAGCAGCACGTCGACGTTGGCGAGCCCGAGGTCGCCATCGAGCAGCATGACGCGCCGGCCCATCGTCGACAGCGCCACCGCCAGGTTGGCGCAGACATTGCTCTTGCCGACGCCGCCCTTGCCACCGGTGACGCTGATCACCTTGACCGGGCGCGTCCGGCGCAGGCGTCGCAGGCCGTCGGCCTGGTCCGGCTCCCGGCTGGGCTCAGGCACAGGCATGGAGATCCACCCCGGCAAAGTGTGCGGCCATGAAGTCCTCGTCGATGCCGGCGTGCTGGCCCATCAGTTCCAGCGCCGACTTCACCAGCCAGGTGCGGCGCGGGCCGGCGCAGTGCAGGTCCTCGGGCACCCGCTGGCCATTGGCGACATAGGCCAGCGGCAGGCGGCTGCGGAGCAGGGCGGAGAGCGCGCCGCCCAGCGAGCTGGCCTCGTCGGTCTTGGTCAGGATGCAGGCGGAGGGGCGCGCGATCATGAAGGCGTCGACGATCTGCTGCAGCGCCTGCGCCTGGGTGTTGGCGGGCAGCGCCAGCAGCACCTTGATGCGGCTGTCGGCGCCGGCAAGCCAGGACAGCTGGCGGGCGAGGCAGACATCGCGCTGGCCCATGCCGGCGGTATCGATGAGCACCAGCCGGCGGTCCGCGAGCATGTTCAGGATCTCGGCGAGGCGGGTGCCATCGCCGGCCTGGTAGACCGGCGCGCCGAGGATCTCGCCAAAGGTCTCCAGCTGCTCGCGGGCGCCGATGCGGAAGGTGTCGGTGGTCACCAGCGCCACGTCCTCGGGCCGGCCGCGCAGGGCGTGGCGTGCCGCCAGCTTGGCGATGGTGGTGGTCTTGCCGACCCCGGTGGGGCCGACGATGGCAAACACGCCGCCGGCGGCCAGCAGCTCTTCCTCGCAGACCGGGATGCTGGCCTCGAGCTGGCGCAGCGGCGCGCTCCAGGCGGTGTGCGCATTCAGCCCCTCGCCCACCGCGGCGATGATGTCATTGACCACTTCGGGGGCGATCCCCATCCGCGCCAGGTTGCGCATGGCGGTGGTGGCGGCCGCATTGCGGCGCACGCCATCGTTCCAGGCGAGGCGCGAGAGCTGGGTCTCGAGCAGCTCGCGCAGCGTGCGCAGCTCGCCCTGCAGTTCATCGAAGCCGGGGCCGGTGGCCGCTGCCGCCATCGCCGCCGGCAGCGGCGGGATGCCCGGGATGGTAGCGGCGGCCTCCGCGATTTCCGTGCGGAGCGCCATGGGGGCGGCCTCGACCTCGGCCTGCCGGACGGGTACGTCGGGCGGGAGGGAGGCGGCTGCCGCGGACTCGTGGTCCACCGCCGCCGAAAGCTCGATGCCCCCCGCCACGCGCTGGGTGTCGAGGATCACCGCATCCGGGCCCAGCGCCTCGCGCACCTGCCGCATGGCTTCGCGCATGTCGCTGGCGATGAAGCGTCTGATTTTCATGCTGCCTTCCTTTCATCCCCGCGGGCGTCCCTGTCGTCGCCCGTCCCGCGCCAAGATTCCGTCAACTTCCCACCGCCGCCACGAGTTTGACGCGCCGGCTGTCCGGCACCTCGTTGTAGGCCAGCACCTTCAGGCTGGGCACCGCGAAGCGCAGGAAGCGTGCGAGCCAGGGCCGCAGTGCCGGCGAAACCAGCAGGATGGCCGGCTGTCCGGCGCTTTCCTGCCGCTGCGTCGTCTCCGACAGCTGTACCTGCACCCGCTCCGCGAGCGAAGGTTCGATGCCGCCCTCGGCGCCTCCCTTGAGGGCATCCTGCAAGATCTGTTCCAGCCTTGGTTCGAGCGTGATGACCGGCAGTTCCTCGGACTGTTTGCCGAGCTTCTGCACGATGGCGCGGCCGAGGGCGGCGCGCACATGGCCGGTCAACACCTCCGGGTCCTGGCTGCTGCGGCCGAACTCGTCGAGCGTCTGGCAGATGGTGCGCATGTTGGTGATGGCGATCTGGTCGCGCAGCAGCTCCTGGAGCACGCGCACGATGACCGACAGCGGCAGCGTCTTCGGGGTCAGCTCCTCGACCAGCCGCGGCGCGCTCTTCGCCAGCCGGTCGAGCAGCTGCTGCGCCTCCTGGTGGCCGAGCAGCTCGTGGGCGTTTTCCTGCAGCACCTTGGACAGATGCGTGGCGATCACGGTCGGCACGTCCACCACCGTGTAGCCGCGGGTCTGGGCTTCCTCGCGCTGCGCGGCCTCGATCCACACCGCCTCGAGGTTGAAGGCGGGGTCGCGCGTGGCGATGCCCGGGATCGGCTGGTCGATCTGCCCCGGGTTGATGGCCAGCTCGCGGTCCGCGTACACCTCGCCCTGCGCCACCGTCGAGCCGAAGATGCCGATGCGGTAGCCCTGCGGCGACAGGTCGAGGTCGTCGCGGATGCGCACCGGGGTGATGAGGAAGCCGAGCTCCTCCGAGAGCCGCTTGCGCACGCCCCGGATGCGCTGCATCAGCTCGCCGCCCTGGCTCCTGTCGACCAGCGGGATGAGGCGGTAGCCGACATCCAGCGCGATCGGGTCGGCCTGCCCCACATCATCCCAGGACAGGTCGCGGCTTGCCTCGGCGGCGGGTGCCTGCGCTTCCGCCGCGGGCTGTTCGGCAGCCTTGCGGCCGGCCGCTGCCTTGCGTTCGAGCAGCCAGGCGCTGCCGGCGCAGGCGGCTGCCGCCAGCAGGAAGGCGGCATTGGGCATGCCTGGCACCAGGCCGAGCAG
>JACFNV010000170.1 GCA_019454675.1 Gammaproteobacteria bacterium
GGCCATCGTCCAGCGCCGCATCCGTTTCCCGGGCCCAGCCGCTGAGCCGGACCCGTGCAAACCGCAGCAGCAGGGCCAGTGCCAGCGCTGCGAGCAGCGCAATCACCACGGCCGCGGCCCAGCGGCCAGGCGGATTGCCCAGGATGGCAGCCGGCAGCTCGCCGTTCATGCGCTCGCCTGCTGCCAGGCGTGCAGGAAGGTCAGCAGCTCGCCTGGTGGCTTGAGCCAGATGTCGGCCGCGGTCGGACGGTAGTGCGGGCGCACCAGCACCGCAAGGCCGCGGTTGCGGATGGCGATGAATGCGTCCTCGTCGGTGCTGTCGTCGCCGAGATAGGCTACCGGCAGGCTGTCCGGCGCGTCCGCCAGCACCGCCTCGACGACCGCAGCCTTGCTGGTTCCCGAAGCACGCAGTTCGATGCCGCCGTCGAAGTTGCGCCACTCCAGTACGTCTTCCAGCGCCTGTTCGTGGAAGCGCCGGGAAAGCAGCTCGCGGATGCGCACCACCTGGGTCGATCCTGCGCCGCGCCAGTGGAAGGCAATGCAGCCAGGCTTGGCCTCGCAACGTCCACCTGCCGCCTCGACATCCGCCGACCACTCATCGGCCAGCGCCAGCGCTCGCGCGGCGAATTCGTCGATGCCGGCGACGAGATACTGGCCATCGGCAAGCAGGTGCTCACGCCCGTGGGAGCCCCATGCCTCCGGCTGGCACCGCGTGCCCAGCCAGGGCGGTGAGTCCCGCAGGGACCGGCCGGTGACGATCACCACGCGTGTGCCGCCCGCCGCCATCAGGGCATCGAGCGCCTCGCTCACGCCCGGGTAGGGTCGCACCGCCCCCGGGTCCAGGGTGAATGGCGCCAGGGTACCGTCGTAGTCGAGCATGAGGATGCCTCGCCGGCATTGGCCCAGCCTGGCCATGAACATGCCGAGTCGCAGGTTGGGCTTGAGCATCTCCATGTCGGTGGCGACCCCACTCAGGCCAGCTCGATGCGATCCATCGCGCCGCGCACCAGAGCATGGATCACCGTCAGGTATTCGCGCAGCTGGCGCGTGATGAGGAAGTTCTGCAGCACATGGCGATGGCCGGCCTCGCCCATGCGCCGGCGTTCGTCGTGGTAGTGCAGCAGGTAACGCAACCGCAGTGCGGCGCCTTCCGGACTGCTCACCAGGAACCCGGTCTGGTGGTCGACCACCTGCAGGCGGATGCCGCCAGTGTCGCCGCCGATCACCGGCCGACCCTTCCAGAGCGACTCGGTCACGGTCAGCCCGAAGCCCTCACGGATCGACTTCTGCAACACCACGTCGGCGGCGCGCTGCAGCGCGTTCACAGTGCGGTGCGCTTCGTCGGGCAGCAGCAGTACGTGGACATC
>JACFNV010000073.1:0-5278 GCA_019454675.1 Gammaproteobacteria bacterium
GGGCTGCTGGCGCAGCTGGCGCTGGTTCTCCCCCCAGGTGCTGATGGCCGCAAAGGCATCGACCGCGGCCTCGGGGGTGCGATGGCTCGGCAGCCGGGCGGCACGGAACAGCGCACGGCTGGCGACCACCGAGGGCTCGCCCATCCAGCAGGCCAGCACCGGCTTGTCCTGCCCCGCCGCGGCGGCGATCAGCGCGCGGGCGATCTCTTCCATGGCGGTCAGCGCCTGGGGCGTGAGGATGGCGACCAGCCCGTCCACCCCGGGATCGGCGAGGCAGGCAGCGAAGGCCGCCGCATAGCGCGCGGCATCCGCATCGCCAAGCACATCCACGGGATTGCCGTGCGACCAGTGCGACGGCAGCACCGCATCCAGCCCCGCCAGTGTCTGCGGCGCCAGCGTGGCCACGGCCAGGCCGCGGTCGGCGGCGTGGTCCGCCGCCATCACCCCGGGACCGCCGGCGTTGGTGACGATGGCCAGGCGCCTGCCGGTGGTGTGCATGCCCGCGCCCAGCGTGGCGGCCAGGCTGAAGAAGTTGGCGAAGTCGGCGACGCGCAGCACGCCGGCGCGCCTGAGCGCGGCATCGAACACCCTGTCGCTACCCACCAGCGCACCGGTGTGCGAGAAGGCCGCGCGCGAGCCCTCGGCATGGCGGCCCGCCTTCATCACCACCACCGGCTTGCTGCGCGCCGCCCGGCGCAGGGCATCCATGAAGGGGCGCGCGCGGTGGATGCCCTCGATATACAGCATGATGCTGTCGGTCAGCGGATCGTCGGTGAGAAAGTCGAGCATCTCGCCGAAGTCGACGTCGGCACCGATGCCGGTGGAGATGACGCTGGAAAAGCCGACAGCGTTGACCCGCGCCCAGTCGAGGATGGCGGTGCACAGCGCGCCCGACTGCGAGACCAGGCCGATGCGCCCCGGCAGCGCGTTGCTGGCGCTGAAGGTGCCGTTGAAGCCGATGTCGCTGCGGATCACGCCCAGGCAGTTGGGGCCGAGGATGCGCAGCCCGTGGCGCCGTGCATGCCCGAGCATCTCGCGCTCCAGCGCGCGCCCCTGCTCGCCCGCCTCGCGGAAACCCGCGGACATGACGATCGCCGCGCGCACACCACGCGCGCCGCAAGCCTCGATGAGGCCGGGTACCGTGGCCGCCGGCGTGACGATGATGGCGAGATCGATGTCGCCCGGCACCGCGCCGATGTCGGCAAAGGCGGGCGCGCCGGCGATGCTGGCGCGACGCGGGTTGACCAGGTGCAGCGGGCCGCTGAAACCCGCCTCGCGCAGGTTGGCGAGCACCACCGTGCCGAGCGCGCCCGGCCGCTCGCTGGCGCCGATCAGGGCGATCGAGCGTGGCGCGAAAAGAGAGCTGATGCGATCGGCCGGCATGGGCGGACTCCGTCGGTGGCCCTGCCGCGATGCGCGACAGGAACCCCAAGCTACCGGAAGCGCGACAGACCTGTCGACAGCTGCCTCAGGCTGCCTTGCGCGCCGCGGCCCCGATGCCGCCGAGGGCTGCCAGCAACTCGTCGACCAGCTGGCCCAGCTCGCCGCTCATGAGGCTGAAGTCGATGGCGAACTGCTCGGCCGGGTCCTCGCCCTGTGCCTGGTCGTCCTGCTGGATATCGAGGAAGCGGATGCGCCGCAGCTGCAGGCGCTCGTCGAGCACGAAGGCGATGCGGTCGCGCCAGCCGAGCCCCAGGCGCACCGGCTGCTTGCCCGCCGCCAGGTGCTGCCTGATGTCCGCGCCGTCGAGCGGATGGCCCGAGTAGCGGATGCGCGCACCGGCCGCACGCAGCTCGAGCTCCTGGTCGAGGCTGAAGCCCGCGGGCGGCCCGGCGCTGCCCAGCCAGGCCTCCATGGCATCCGATGGTGGGCGCTGGGCTCCCAGCGGTTGCACCGGGAAACCGGCCAGGCTGTTGCGCAACACCTCCACCAGCTCGTCGGCGCGGGTCGCGCTGGCGCTGTCCACCGCCAGCCAGCCCTTGTCGGCGGCAAGCCAGGCGCGGGTCACCCGGCGCCGGGTGAGCGCCCGCGCGCGCAGCTCATCGCCCACCCGCGCCTTGATCTCGCGCATCTGGCGGCGGCTGACCGGGTGCCCCTGCGAACGCGCCAGCACGGCGGCACGCTGCTTCGCCTCCTCGTTGACCACGCTGGCCGGCAACAGCTTGCTCTCCTCGCCCATGGCCAGCAGGTAGTGCCTGCCGTGGGCATGGACCAGCGCATCGGCGTGCTCGCTGCACGGCACCCAGCCGCGGGTCTGCATGTCGAGGCTGCCGCAGGGGCGCAGCGGCCGGGCCGCCAGGGCCGCCTCCAGCTCTGCGGCGCTGCCGGTCCACGCCTGCTGGAGATGGAAGAGCGTCAGGTTGCGGAACAGCACGACGGCGGCCCTCCGGAAAAAGGCGCGAGTATAGCCGAGCCCGGCAGCCGCCCCCGATGGCGCCGGCTTTGGTACAATGGCCGCGGTGGCCGGGGGTGGCCACCGGTTACCGGGAACGCCAGCACATGCATCGCCTGATCATCGCCGCCGCGCTGCTCGCGGCTGCCGCCTGCGCCACGACACCGGCGCCCGCCACCGCGGGTGCCGCGCTCTACCAGCAGTACTGCGCGAGCTGCCATGGCGCGGAGGCGCTGGGCGATGGCCCCGCCGCCGCAGCACTGCGCACCCCCGTGCCCGACCTGAGCCGCATCAGTGCGCGCCACGGCGGCAGCTTCCCCGCCGCGCGCGTGCACGAGGTGATCGATGGCCGCGCGGCGCTGCCGGCGCACGGCAGCCGCGACATGCCGGTGTGGGGCTATGAATTCGAGGCCCGCAGCGCCGCCGGGGCGCCGGGGCGTGCCACCGCGCAGGCGCTGACCACGCAGCTCGTCGACTACCTGCGCTCGATCCAGCAAACCGGCCAGGAAGAGGCGGCAAGGCCATGAAGACCACCACCATGCGGCGCCACGCGCTCGTCCTCGCCCTGCTCGGCATGCTGGCGCCATGGCTTGCTGCCGATGCCGCCACGCTGCGCATCACCGCCACCAACATCCAGAGCGATGCCGGCAGCCTCGTCGTCTGGGTCTACGACAAGGCCGACGACTGGCTGAGCGAGCGCTGGCGCACCCGCAAGATCCTCGCCGTCGCCGGCAACCGCGTCGACGACACGCTGACGCTGGAACTGGAGCTGCCGCCGGGGGAATACGCCTTCACGGTGTTCCAGGACCTCGATGACGACACGCGCCTGGCGCGCAACTTCATCGGCCTGCCGAAGGAGCCCTCGGGGCTGTCGAACAACCTGCGACCGCGCTTCGGCCCGCCACGCTACAAGGATGCCGTCTTCACCCTGGGTGAACAGTCGGTGGAACAGCGCATCCGCATCAACTGAAGGAGCACGGAAGCACACCATGACCGCAGCCATCACGGCGCTGGAGCCGACGGGCAGCAGCCAGCGCATCGCATCGCTCGACGTGGCACGCGGCGTTGCCGTGCTCGGCATCCTGCTCCTCAACATCTGGTCCTTCGCCGGGCCACAGGCCTACTTCGACTATCCACTGGCCATCGCCGACCGGGCGGGCGCACCGGTGGCCACCTGGGCGCTGGTGCACATCCTGTTCGAGGGCAGCCAGCGCACCCTGCTGTCGCTGCTGTTCGGCGTCGGCGCCATGCTCTCCCTGCAACGCTTCGAGCGCACCGCACCGGCCAGCGTGGCACGGCGCACCTACTACCGGCGCAGCTTCCTGCTGGTGGGCTTCGGGCTGGTCAACGCCTATCTCTTCCTGTGGCCGGCCGACATCCTGTTTGCCTACGGCCTGGCCAGCCTGTGCCTGTACCCGCTGCGCCGCCTTGCCAGCCGCTGGCTGCTGCTGCTGGCGCTGGTCGCGCTGGCCATCCCGGCGGGCAGGCACCTGGCCATGACCGGCCAGCTGCAGCAGATGGAGGCCGCGCACGCCGCGGCCATCGCCGCGCAGCCGGCGGAAGGCAGCGCGGACGAGGCCTCGGCACAGGCCATCGCCGCCTGGGAGAAAAGGCTGGCCAAGGCGCGCCCCGACATCGACAACCCGGCGCTCGCCGAGGAAATCCGCATCATGCAGTCGGGCAGCCTGGCGGAGATCGCCGTGCGCCAGGCCAAGGTAAGCCTCGTGCTGCAGACCATCGTCACCGCCAACTGGTGGTTCCTCGATGCACTGGCGATGATGATCATCGGCATGGCGCTGGTCCGCGAGGGGCTGTTCAGTACCTCGTGGACGAAGGCACGCCAGACGCTGATGGCCATGGTCGGCCTCGGCATCGGCCTGCCGCTGGCGATCTGGCAGACACAGGTCCTGCTCGGCAGCAACTTCCATCCGGTGCAGGCCGAGATCGTGAAGATCAGCTACGACCTGCGCCGCTTCGCCATGGCGATGGGCTGGCTCGGGCTGGTGCTGCTCTTCTGCCAGGCCGCCTGGGGACAGGCCATCAAGCGGGCGCTGGCGGCCACGGGACGCATGGCACTGACCAATTACCTCGCCCAGTCGATCCTCTGCGGCCTGGTGTTCTACGGTTTCGGGCTCGGCCTCTACGGGCGCCTCACCGGACTGCAGCTCTACGCGGTGGTGGCGCTGGTCTGGGCGCTGGAGATCGCCTGGAGCAGCTGGTGGCTGGCGCGCGCCCGGATCGGCCCCTTCGAGTGGGTGTGGCGTTCTCTCAGCTACCGCCGCAACCTGGCGTGGCAGGAACGGCCGGGCCGGCTGGCAACCGCAATCGAGGGCAGCGGCCAGCGCTGAGCAGGCTCAGCGCAGCAGCGGGTCCCCCGCCGCCACGAAGCGGCTGAGGATGGCATCACCCTGCTGCCAGGCGAGCTGCAGGCCGCCAGCACGCACGGCCAGCACCGGGTACATGCCGGCACCGAGATCCACCGGCCTGGCGAAGCTCTTGCCGCGGTCCACCGAGGTGGCGAGGAACACGTGCCGCTCGCCGCCCTCCAGCTTGGCATGCCAGGCGGCCACCACCTTGCCGGCCAGCACCGCCACCACCGGTGCATCCGACACGCCGGCCCCGGGATGCAGTGCCACCGCGGGCTCGAAGCTGCGCCCGCCATCGAGCGAGCGCGACAACGAAGCGCCCTGCGGTTGTGCGCCGCCATCGAAGGCGGCTGCGTAGATGGTGCTGCCATCCACCGCGAGGGCGGTCGGCTTCAGCGGGCAGGCCTCGATCTTCCAGTGCGCACCGCCCCAGTGCACGCGCGGCTGGAAGCTCTTGCCGCGGTCGCTGGAGATGGCGACGGTGCTGTCGCGCCGGCCCTCGGCATCCACCTGGCGCGAA
>JACFNV010000073.1:5288-11676 GCA_019454675.1 Gammaproteobacteria bacterium
TAGATGCGCCCGTCGGCAACGGTGGCGGTGACCTGGCAGCAGGGGCAGGCATCGGCGGGAAAGACCTCGAAGTCGTCGCCGAAGCTGCCGCCATTGTCATGCGAGACCGCGGAGAAGATCTTGCCGTAGGGGCTGGCGTCGCTCATGTCGCGGGTGTCGACCCAGTAGGCATACACGCCGCCGTCATCGTCGATGGTCATGGTGCCGAAGCATTCGGCGTTGGCCAGCCCACCCTCGATGATGTGGCTGTTGTCCGACTCCGGCACCGCGCCCAGCACGCGTGGCGCGCCGAAGCTGCGCCCGCGGTCGGTGGAGCGCGCATACATCGGCAGCACGATCGGCTTGCCGCTCTTCGCATCCATGCTGTTGCCGGGATAGAAGACGTGGATGGTGCCATCGCCGGCCACCCGGATCCGCGGCTTGCTCACCGGGAAGCCCCAGACGCCACCCGCCTCGGCGTTGATGCGCACCGGCGTGCTGAAGCTTGCCCCGCCATCGTCGGAGCGCACGTACCACAGATCGGTCTGCGCCAGGTGGGTATGGCCTTCCATGCTGGCCGCACCGGCGGCATGGATGAGCTCGCCCTCGGGCGTGCGCTCGATCCAGATCAGGTGGATGCTGCCATCGGCGGCGACATCGATCTCGGGTGCCATGGCCTTGCGGCCCGCGGGACTGACCGTCACGACATCCGCGGCAATGGCCTGGCCGGCGGCAAGGAGGGCAAGGAGGCAGAAACGAAGCAACGATGCCATGGCAGTCTCCCGCAAATGACCCTGTCCCGATTGTATGCCCGAAACGGCCTCAGCCGGCCACCTTCTCGATGATCGCCTCGATCTCGGCCATCAGCCTTGCCCAGGTGGCTTCGTCGGCAAGGTCCTCGCCCATGTAGCGCGGCGCCTTCACGGCGCGCATGGCCAGGTAGCTGGCCGCCGCCATCATCACCACCATGAACAGGCGGTGCCTGCGGAAGTCGTCGTTGCGGGCAAAGGCGGCGGCATGCTCCTGCCCGACCCGCTGGCGGATCTCGCCGAGCGGGGCGGAAATGGCGGTGGGCGTCATCAGCTCGTCGGCAAGCATCTCCACGCGCACCGGATCATCGCGGTGCACCTGCGCATTGCGCACCACGATCGCCTTCAGGGCCTGCGCCCCGGCAGTATCCGAGATCGGCACCAGGTCCGCCGCCTCGGGCCAGATGCGCCCGGCACGGCCCCAGGCCTCCACCAGCCCGGGCAGGCCGCCGAAGTAGCGGTAGATCAGCGCCTTGCCGACACCGGCCTCCTTGACGACCTCGTTGACCCCGACGTTGCGCAACCCCTTGCGCCGCACCACCCGCCCGAAGGCCTCGATGAGCGCGGCCTCGGTGGCCGCGCGCTTCAGCTGCCCCTTGCCCTTCCCGGCACCCTGCCCGGGCGCCTTGCCCCCGCCGGCAGCATCGCTCCCGGGCCGCGGTGCAGCGGCACGCTGGCGCGCGGACCGTGCCTGCCCGCGTGCCGTGCCTGCCGCCTGCTTGCCTGTTCTGGTTGACATGTCGCGGGCCATAGCCTAGAAATTTGTGACCGAGCGGTCAATTTTATGCCTGCGGCTGCATCACGGGGGGTGATGTCATCGTGCTGGAAGCAATCGAGCTGAAGAAAAGCTATGGCAGCCACGAGGCCCTCAAGGGGCTGAACCTGCGCGTCGGCGCCGGTGACATCTACTGCCTGCTGGGCGCCAACGGCGCCGGCAAGACCACCACCATCAACCTGTTCCTCAACTTCGTCACGCCCACCTCGGGCGAGGCCCGCGTCAACGGCATCGACGCCAACGCCGACCCGCTGCAGACCAAGCGCTACCTCGCCTACATCCCCGAACAGGTGATGCTCTACGGCAATCTCAGCGGCCTGGAGAACCTCGAGTACTTCGCGCGGCTGGGCGGCCACGACGGCTACTCGGCGGACGACTACCGCGGCTTCCTCCAGCGTGTCGGCCTGCAGGAGGATGCGGCCGCGCGCCGCGTGAAGACCTACTCCAAGGGCATGCGGCAGAAGGTCGGGGTGGCCATCGCGCTTGCCAAGCAGGCCCGCGCGCTGCTCCTCGACGAACCCACCTCGGGACTCGACCCCAAGGCCAGCAACGAGTTCTCCGAGCTGCTGCTGCAGCTGAAGGGCGAGGGAGCCGCCATCCTCATGGCCACCCACGACCTGTTCCGCGCCAAGGAGACGGGCACCCGCATCGGCATCATGCGCAGCGGCCGCCTGGTGCAGGAACTGTCCACCGACGAGGTCTCGCACGCCGACCTCGAGCGCATCTACCTGGAACACATGCGCTGAGCCGCCAGCCGGCCGGCGCGGGGAGGGTCACCCGCATGATCATCACCATTGCCCGCAAGGAATTCTCGGAGATCGTCCGCGACGGCCGCTTCCGCTGGATGGCCGCGCTGATGATGCTGCTGCTGCTCACCGCCATGCTCTCCGGCTGGCAGCGCTTCAGCCACTACGCCGCCATCCAGGCCGCCGCACAGGGCTCCACCAACCAGCAGTGGCTCGAGCAGGGCGACAAGAACCCGCATTCCGCCGCCCATTACGGGAACTATGCCTTCAAGCCGCTGAGGCCGCTGGCCTTCTTCGACAACGGCATCACCAGCTATGCCGGCACCGCCGTTTTCATGGAGGCCCACAAGCAGAACTTCGCCATCGCGCGGCCGGCCTCCGACAGCAGCGCGATCGCGCGCTTCGGCGAGCTCAACGGGGCGATGATCCTGCAGCTGCTGCTGCCGCTGCTGATCATCTTCCTCGGCTTCACCGCCTTTGCCGGCGAGCGCGAGAGCGGCACGCTGCGCCAGCTCATGAGCATGGGCGTCAGCCGCGGCAGCCTGCTGTGGGGCAAGGCGGCGGGCATCGCCGCCGCCGTGCTGGTGGTGGTGCTGCCCTGCCTTGCCGTGGCGGCGGTGGCGCTTGCCGCCACCGGGCTGGAAACCGCGGGTGGCGGCATCGGCACGCGCATCGCGCTGGTGGCCGCCGCCTACCTGGCCTATGCCGCCGCCTTCCTGTTCCTGAGCCTGGCGGTCTCCGCCTGGGCGGGAAGCAGCCGCGTCGCGCTCATGGTGCTGGTCGGCTTCTGGGCCTTCACCGCCTTCCTCATGCCGAAGACGGCCGCCGAGGTCTCCCGGCTCGCCGTGCCCTCCCCCGCCTTCGGCAGCTTCATGGCCGACATGAAGGCCCACCAGCAGCGCGGCATCGACGGCGTATCGCCGCGGGTCAGGCTTGCCGAGTACCGCGACGAGCTGTTCCGCCAGTACGGGGTAGCGCGGATCGCGGACCTGCCGGTGTACTGGACCGCGATGAGCATGCAGAAGCTCGAGGAGCTCGACCACCCGGTTTTCGAGCAGCACTACAACAGCGTGCGCGAGCAGTACGCGGCCCAGCTGCGGCTGCAGGACCGGTTGGGGCTGCTGGCGCCGCTGCTGCCGCTGCGTTCGATCTCCATGGCGCTCTCGGGTACCGATCTGATCGAGCACAACAAGTTCATGGCGGACACCGAGGTCTTCCGCCGCAACATGGTGGTCAAGATGAACAGCTACCTGTCGAAGGCGGCCGCCAACCTCAACGCCGTCAACGATGCCACCAACTACATGATCGCCAATGAAGAGGTCTTTGCCATCGTCCCGCCCTTCCGCTACGAGCCGCCGGCGCTGGGCATGGTCATCGCCTCGCAGGCCGGCAACTTCGCCCGCCTCGCCGGCTGGCTCGTCGCCGCCATCGTGCTGGCCCTCGTCGCCGTGCGCCGCATGAGCCTGGAGAGAAACTGATGTACCGCCTCATCGTTTCCCACGAAACACGCCTGCTGGCGCGTACCGGCGCACTCTGGGCAATCCTCCTGCTGCTGGTCTTCGCCATCGGCTTTGCCGCCCTTGCCGGCGGGCGCTCGGTGACACGCCAGGCAAAGGGCGCCGCCGATGCCGCCGCCTTCGAGGACGGCGTGCGCGCCAGGATGCAGGCGGACACCGAGGCCTATGCCGCACGGCTGGCCGCCAGCGGCGGAACCTACGAGTTCGCCACCGTCGACCACGTTCCCGGCCGCGGGCCGCCGCAGGGCACCAATGCCGGCGTGGTCGGCGCCGAGACCGCCGCCTACGTGGTGCTGCCGCCGACGGGGCTGGCGGCCCTGTCGATCGGCCAGAGCGACATCCAGCTCCGCTACCTGCCGGCCTCGATGGGCACCACGCTCGACATGGTGAAGAACCTCGAGATCGAGAACCCGGTGAACCTGCGCACCGGCCCCTTCGACATCGCCTTCGTGGTCATCTTCCTGCTGCCGATCTTCATCCTCGCGCTGACCTACGACCTGCTGTCGAGCGAGAAGGAACGCGGCACGCTGGCGATGATCCTCGCGCACCCGGTATCGCTGCGGGAACTGCTGGCCTCGAAGATCGTGGCGCGCGCATCGGTGATGCTGGCGGTGGTCATGGGCCTCGGGCTGCTGGCGCTGCTCGGCGTCGGCACCCAGCTGGACCAGGTGGAGACCTGGCTGCGCTTCGGGCTCTGGCTGCTGGCCACCCTGCTCTACAGCCTGTTCTGGTTCCTTCTCGCCGTGCTGGTCAACGTCCACGGCAGGAGCTCGGCGACCAACGGCATCATGCTGGCCGGCACCTGGTTGATACTGGTGGTCATCGTGCCCACGCTGGTCAGCCTGCTGGCGACGACGCTTTACCCGGCGCCATCGCGCATGGACCTCATCGTCGCCGCGCGCGAGGCGCAGACCGCGGGCGAAAAAGGCATGGGCGATGCGCTCGACCGCTTCTACGCCGAGCACCTGGACCAGCTGCCGGCCGGCGACCAGCGGGCCATGGACTTCCTCACCCTCTCGCAAGCCAATGCCGCCAGCATCGAGAAAGCGCTGCTGCCGCTGTACCAGCAATTCCGCGAGCAGGCCCTGCACCAGGAAGCGCTGGTCCAGCGCTTCCAGTACCTCTCGCCCGCCATCATGATGCAGCTGGCGCTGAACGAGGCCTCGGGCACCAGCACCGCCCGCTACCAGGACTTCCTCGATCAGGCCTACCGCTTCCGCGGCGAGTGGAACGACTACTTCGCCAGCCGCTTCCTGGCTCGCAGCCCCCTGAGGCCGGAGGACTACGACCGCTTTCCGCGCTTCGAGTACGTGCCGGAGCCAGCGGCTGCGGTGATGGCCCGGCTTGCCGGCCCGCTCGCCGGGCTGCTCCTGCTCTGCATCGGCATGGCGCTGCTGCCGCTCAGGCAGCTGCGCCGCTACCAGGTCGCGGCGCGATAATGGGATAGCGCCCGAGCGCGGGCAGCAGCAGCGCGCCGCCGACGAACAGCAGCGCCGCGGTGCCGAGCATCGGCGTGTAGCTGCCACTGGCATCGCGCACCCAGCCATAGGCCGCGGGCGAGGCCGCGGTGGCCAGCGCAAAGCCCATGTAGAGGAAGCCGTAGATCTTGCCGTAGTGCGCCATGCCGAAGTAGCGCCCGGCGAGGTAGGCCACGAGGTCGGTCTCCACGCCCGAGGACAAACCCAGCAGTACCGCCGCCAGCGCCGCGCCGGCGTGCCCCAGGCCCTGGTCCATCAGCAGCAGGCAGGCAAGTGCCGGCAGCGCAAGCAGCGGGAGCGCCACCAGCGGCGCCCAGAAGTGGTCGAGCAGCAGCCCGCTGCCGATGCGCCCGAGCATGATCGAGAAGCCCAGCAGGCTCATCACCGATGCCGCCTGCAGCGGCGTGAAGCCGGCGGCGCCCAGCATCTGCGGCAGGTGGATCACCGCGCCCGAGTAGGCAAAGGCCACCATCAGGATGGAGGCCAGCAGGATCCACAGCCGCCGCCCGCGCAGCGCCTCGGCGAGGCTGAGGCCGGCCAGCGCCGCGGTGGAACCATCGCCCGCCGCCAGCTCGGGCGGTCGTTCGTCGGCGGTGGGTTCGCGGAACAACCGCCAGCCCACCGGCAGTGCCAACGCCAGCGGCAGCAGCGCCAGCAGTGCAAAGGCCGCCCGCCAGCCAAAGCCGTCGATCAGCCGCACCGTGAGCGGCGGCAGCAGCATGGCTGCAAGGCTACTGCCGATCAGCGTGATGCCGAGCGCCAGGCCACGGCGGCGGAAGAACCAGAGATTGACCGCCCGCGACCAGGTCACCGGGGTGGAGCCCATGCCCAGCAAGCCGATCAGCACCCACAGCGCGTAGAACACCAGCAGCGAATCGGGCAGCAGCGCAAAGCCTGCGAACACCAGGCCGAAGGCCGCCAGCGAGCCCAGCGCCACCGGGCGCACGCCGTGGCGATCGGCCAGCCAGCCGAAGACCGGCACCAGCAGCGCACCGACCACGCCGAAGAGGGTCAGCCCGAGGCTGATATCGCGCAGCGACCAGCCGAACTCTCCCTGCAGCGGGCCGATGAAGAAACCCAGCGT
>JACFNV010000171.1 GCA_019454675.1 Gammaproteobacteria bacterium
CGCGGGCAGACGCTCTCGCTGCGCAACCGCGGCTTCATCGAGGCGGCACGCGCCGGCGGCGTGCCCACCGCGCGCATCATCCGCCGCCACATCGTCCCCAACCTGCTCGGCGTGGTGGTGGTCTACGTCACGCTCACCATCCCGCAGGTGATCTTGCTCGAATCGGTGCTGAGCTTCCTCGGCCTCGGCGTGCAGGAGCCGATGACCTCCTGGGGCGCGCTGGTCAACGAGGGCGCGCAGGAGCTGGAGACGGCCTGGTGGATGATCGTCTTCCCCTCGCTGTTCCTGGCGACCACGCTGTTCTGCTGCAACTTCCTCGGCGACGGGCTGCGCGATGCGCTCGACCCGCAGGACCGGAGCGGGCAATGAGCGCACCGCTGCTCGAGGTCGATGGGCTCGAGGTGCGCTTCGACACCCGCGACGGCCCGGTCGATGCGGTGCGCGGGCTGGACTTCGGCCTTGCCGCCGGCGAGGTGCTCGGCATCGTCGGCGAGTCGGGCTCGGGCAAGAGCCAGACCGCCCTCGCGCTGCTCGGCCTGCTGGCCGCCAATGGCCGCGCCGGCGGGCGGGCGCTGTTCGAGGGCCGAGACCTGCTGGCGCTCGACGAAGCTGCGCTCGACCGCGTGCGCGGCGCGCGCATCGGCATGATCTTCCAGGACCCGATGAGCTCGCTCAATCCCTGCCTGTCGATCGGCACGCAGATGCAGCTGGTGCTGGCCGCGCATCGCGGCCTCGGCGGGCGCGCGGCACGGCGCGAGTGCGCGGCGATGCTGGAGGCGGTGGGCCTCGGCGAGCCCGGGCGGCGGCTGCGCCAGTATCCGCACGAGCTTTCCGGCGGCCAGCGCCAGCGGGTGATGATCGCCAGCGTGCTGCTGTGCCGGCCCGCCCTGCTGGTGGCCGACGAGCCGACCACCGCGCTCGACGTCACCGTGCAGGCGCAGATCCTCGGGCTGATGCGCGAGCTGCGCGAGCGCTTCGGCACCGCGATCATGCTGATCAGCCACGATCTCTCGGTGGTGGCGGGGCTGGCCGATCGCATCATGGTCATGCAGCAGGGCGAATGCCGCGAAAGGGGCATCCCGAAGCAGATCTTCCATGCCCCGCAGCATCCCTACACGCGCGCGCTGCTGGCCGCGGTACCACGGCTCGACCGGCCGGCGCAGCCACCCGCCGCCCTCGAGGTTGGCTCCGGCCAGGCCTTGCTGCAGGCACGCGGGCTGCGGGTGGAGTTTCCGGTCCGCGCGCGCGGCTTCGGCCGCCGGCGGCTGCTCGGCGCGGTGGTCGATGTCGGCCTCGAGCTGGCGCCGGGCGAGATCCTCGGCGTGGTGGGCGAGTCGGGCTGCGGCAAGTCCACGC
>JACFNV010000172.1:0-1089 GCA_019454675.1 Gammaproteobacteria bacterium
GCTGCAGTCGATGTGGAGTGCGTACCAGCGTGACATCGTCGCCGCGCGCAAGCTCGAGCCCGGTGCCCTGGATGACTACGCCAACAATTTTGCGGCCTATCTCCAGGCTGCCGGGGGCTCCGCCTCGCGTGCCGCGAAGGATCGCCACCTGGTGGACGACCTGATGAGCCGCCAGGACTTCCGCGAATACATGATCGGCCAGGTCGGGGAAGGCGACGAGCTGGGCACTGACGGCTACAACAGCATCGACTACCGCCAGTACCTGACCACCCTGCGCCGCAGCCGCCCCGGGCTCGGGCATGAAGACAGCGTCGGTGTCATCGTCGCCTCGGGCCAGATCGTGGACGGCGAGGCGCCACCAGGCGAGGTGGGTGGCGATACGCTGGCTGGGCTCATCCGGGAGGCCAGCGAAGACGACTCCATCAAGGCCGTTGTCCTGCGGGTGGATAGCCCCGGGGGCAGCATGTTCGCCTCCGAGGTGGTGCTGGATGAGTTGCGTGCGCTCAAGGCCACCGGCAAGCCGCTGGTGGTATCGATGGGCGGCCTGGCGGCCTCCGGCGGGTACTACATCTCGATGGCGGCCGACGAGATCTGGGCCGACGAGACGACCATCACCGGCTCCATCGGCGTGGGCGCAGTGGTGCCCACGGTCGATCGCGGACTCGATGCACTGGGTATTCACGTCGATGGCTTCGGCACCACGCGCCTGTCAGGCCAGTTGCGCCCGGATCGGCCATTGGGCACGGAAGCCCGCGATGTCCTGCAGCAGACCGTGCAGGATGCCTACCGGATCTTCATCAACAGCGTTGCCGAGGCGCGCAGGATGGATCCCGAGCGGGTCGATGCCATCGCCCGTGGCCGTGTCTGGATCGGCAGCGATGCCAGGGACCTGGGCCTGGTGGATTCCCTGGGCGACCTGCCCGCGGCCATCGATGCGGCAGCCCGACGGGCTGGCCTGGAGAGCGGGGCCTTTGCCGTGCAGTACGTCGAGCCGGAACTGGCATGGCCGGCGCGGCTGCTGGAGCAGTACTCCGTACGATTGCTCGAGAACGGCAGGCGCATGGGGCTCCGGATCGGCCACCGCGAGGC
>JACFNV010000172.1:1099-1328 GCA_019454675.1 Gammaproteobacteria bacterium
GTCAGCTTGAGGCGCTCAGCGCATTCAACGACCCACGCGGCATCTACATGCTGTGCTCCTGCGCAGCCAACTGAAGGCAGTGATGTCCGTATCCTGCCCCCGGCGGCGCCCCTCAGTCGCCGCGCAGGCCCTGCAGAGCATGTGCCTTCGGAGAGTCGAACAGGGATAGCCGGGCGCCGGCGCCCAGCCTGGACCAGCTGGTGATTTCAGCTTCGATGACGACCATCCC
>JACFNV010000074.1 GCA_019454675.1 Gammaproteobacteria bacterium
GCGGTATTCGAACTTGTCCACCGCCTTCATCAGGCCGATGTTGCCTTCCTGGATGAGGTCGAGGAACTGCAGGCCGCGGTTGGTGTATTTCTTGGCGATGGAGATCACCAGGCGCAGGTTGGCCTCCACCATCTCCTTCTTGGCGCGCCTGGCCTTGGCCTCGCCGATCGACATCTGGCGATTGACTTCCTTGATGTCGGCGATGCTGAGGTGGCTCTCGGCCTCGATGGCCTGCAGCTTCTTCTGGCAGCGCACGATCTCGTCCTTGAGCTTCGCCAGCGCCGAGGAGTGCTTGCGCTTGGCACGGATGTGCTTGTCCACCCAGCTGGTGGCGGTTTCGTTCTGCGGGAAGGTGGCGAGGAAGTCCTTGCGCGGCATGCCTGCATCGCGCACGCACAGCTGCATGATGCGCCGCTCCTGGCCGCGCACGGCATCCACCGTCTCGCGCAGGTTGAGGCACAGCGTCTCGAAGAGCTTGGGCGCCAGCCTCAGCTCCATGATTTCGGCGGCGAGCTTCTCGCGGGCCTTGATCGTGGCCTTGTGCGAGGCACCCTGTTCCTCGATCGCGGCCAGCACCTTCTTCTGCTGGCGGCCGATCGACTTCAGCCGCTTGTCGACCTCCTCCGGGTCGGGGCCGAGGTCTTCCGCCACCGCCGCTCCGTCGTCCTCGTCGGCATCCTCGTCCTCGTCCGCGGGCGCTTCGCGGGCGGATGCCGGCAGGACTTCCTCCGGCTGGTTGGGATCGACGAAGCCGGTGAGCAGGTCCTGCAGGCGTGTCTCGCCGCTCTTGACCGACTCATGGAGGCTGATGATGAGGCCGATGGCCGGTGGAAAGAGCGCCACCGAATGCTTGACCTGGTCGAGCCCCTCCTCGATGCGCTTGGCGATGCTGATTTCGCCTTCGCGGGTCAGCAGCTCCACGGTGCCCATCTCGCGCATGTACATGCGCACCGGATCGGTGGTGCGGCCGAACTCGCTGTCCACCGTGGCGAGCGCCGCGGCGGCTTCCTCGGCGGCCTCCTCGTCGCTGGTGACCGGAACGTCGGAGAGCAGGATGGTGTCGGCATCGGGGACCTTCTCGTAGACGGTGATCCCCATGTCGTTGATCATGTTGACGATGTCTTCGATCTGCTCGGGATCGACGATATCGTTGGGCAGGTGGTCGTTGACCTCGCTGTAGGTAAGATAACCCTGCTCCTTGCCGCGGGCGATGAGGAGCTTGAGCTGGGACTGCTGTTCTGCAGTCGTGGTGCTATCGGTCAGATCGTCCACCGTGGTACCTCGGCTCGAGCGAATGAACAGGTCATTATATGGGGTCGCCCGGCGTGCAGCCAAGGCGCAGTGCATCCTGCGGGCGGCGACGCCTTCCCCGGTTATCGGCCATCCAGCCGTCGTCTTTACCTAATATCGTGCGGATTGGCGCGCTGCAGCTCGCGGAATTCCGCCTTTTCCTCGGCGCTGAGCTGTCCGGTGCCGGCCCTGGCCACCAGCAGGGCCAGGCGCTCCTCGCGATCCTGCGCGAGGATGCGCAGCAGGCTGTCGCCCAGCTCCGCCCTGGCTCCGTCCTCGCTGATGGGCACCGTCACCGCCAGCAGGGCCTGCAGATGCTGCCATTCGGGGCGCTCGCGGAAGCGTTCGAGCAGGGCGCCAGCGCTCAGCTGCGGATGGTCGCGGACCAGCTGCAGCAGTTCCGCCAGCAGGGCCGCGCCCTTGACCCGCGCCGTGGCCAGGGCCGGCGGATACTCCAGGCCGGCGGCCATGGCCGGATAGTTCAGTACCAGTGCGATCGCCTGGCCAACCAGCGAGACCCGTCCGCTCCTGCGTGCTGAGGCTGCCTGCCGGGTTTTCCTTGCGGGCCTCGCCGGCTCCTCGCCGAGCGCGGCGGACAGGCGCTGCCCGGGAAGCCCCACCCGCTGTGCCAGCTGGTCGGTCAGCAGCTCGCGGTAGACGCCCGCCGGCAGCATCTCGAGCAGGGGTCTTGCCAGTTCGGCAAGCCTCGCCCGGCCGTCCAGCGAGTCGGTTCCCGCCTGCTGCTGCAATTCCGCCAGCAGGTAATCGCTGAGGCTGGTGGCTCCTGCCATCCGCTCCGCAAAGCCCGCGGCACCTTCGCGCCGCACCAGCGAGTCCGGGTCCTCGCCCTCGGGCAGGAACAGGAAGCGCGCCTGGCGGCCATCGCGGATCTCCGGCAGCGCGGCATGCAGTGCCCGCCAGGCCGCGGCGCGCCCGGCGCGATCGCCATCGAAGCAGAAGATGATTTCCGGCACGATGCGGAACAGCCGCCGCAGGTGCTCCCCGGTGGTTGCGGTGCCCAGCGTGGCCACCACGTTGCGGATACCGTGCCGGGCGAGCATGACGGTGTCCATGTAGCCCTCGACGACCAGCAGGCTTGCCAGCCTGCGCTCGGCCTGGCAGGCCTCGTAGAGGCCGTAGAGCTCCTGGCCCTTGTGGAACACGGCGGTCTCGGGCGAGTTGAGGTACTTCGGCTCGCCACCACCCAGCACGCGCCCGCCGAAGCCGAGCACGCGGCCGCGGCGGTCGCGGATCGGGAACATGATGCGGTCGCGGAAGCGGTCGTAGTGGCCGCTGCCATCCTCCCGGCCGATGACCAGCCCGGCCGCCAGCAGCTGCTGGCGCGTCTTGTC
The DNA here is from genome assembly GCA_019454675.1 of Gammaproteobacteria bacterium. Taxonomy (GTDB): domain Bacteria; phylum Pseudomonadota; class Gammaproteobacteria; order Steroidobacterales; genus QUBU01. The sequence continues at coordinate 2,643 of JACFNV010000074.1, forward strand.
GTCCTCGCCGAGCTCGCGCAGCAGGCCGTCCCAGCCGGCCGCGGCATAGCCGATGCGGAAGCTGCGCGCGATGTCGCCGTCCAGCCCGCGGGAGCGCAGGTAGTCGATGGCCTGCGGGTGCCTGCGCAGCGCCTTCTCGAAGTGGCCTGCGGCGCGGTCGAGCAGCGCGTACAGCGGATCAAGCCCGGCGGGCCGCTGCGCGCCGGCTTCACGCGGCACCTCGAGCCCCAGGCGCAGGGCAAGTTCCTCGACCGCCGCGACGAAGTCGAGCCGGTCGTACTGCATGAGGAAGTCGAGCACGGTGCCGTGCACGCCGCAGCCGAAGCAGTGGTAGAAACCCTTGGCGGGGCTGACGGTGAACGAGGGCGTCCTTTCGCCATGGAAAGGGCAGCAGGCCTTGTATTCGCGGCCCGCCTTTTTCAGCTGGATGCGCGAGCCGATGATCTCGACGATATCCGCCCGCTGCATCAGCTCATCGATGAAATGCCGTGGAATGCGCCCTGTCATTGTTCTTTTGCACCGCGGCCGCGTGGGGCGGCACCGGTGCAGGATACGGTCCGGGATGGCCGGGCGTCCACGGGCCCGGCGGCGGGCTCAGCGATTGAGCCGCTCTTTGACCAGCTGGCTGAGCCGGCTCATGTCGGCACGGCCCTGGACCCTGGGCCGCAGTGCAGCCATGAGCTTGCCCATGTCCTGCGCCCCGCTGGCGCCGGTGCTGGCCAGCGCTTCCTCGATCAGCGCCAGGATTTCGTTGTCGTCCAGCTGCGCCGGCAGGTAGGCAGCAAGGACCCCGGCTTCGGCGGTTTCCTTGTCCGCCAGCTCGTGGCGATCGGCAGCGGCGAATTGCGTGGCAGCCTCGCGGCGCTGCTTGATGAGCTTGCCGATGATCTGCAGGATGTCGGCATCGGCCATCTCCTGCCGCTCGTCGACCTCGCGCTGCTTGATGGCGGCCATCAGCATGCGGATGGTGCCGAGGCGCAGCTTCTCGCCGCCGCGCATGGCGGCCTTCATGTCCTCGGTGATGCGGGCCTTGAGCGACATGGACGGGAATCGTCGGGGCCGGACGGGAGCCGTGCCTGCCCCGTGGCGCTCAGTACAGGCGCCGGCGGCGGTTGCTCTCGCGGAAATTGCGCTTGAGCTGGCGCTTGACGGCGGCGGCGCGCTTGCGCTTGCGCTCCTGGGTGGGCTTCTCGTAGAACTCGCGCCGGCGCAGTTCGGTCAGGACGCCCGCCTTCTCGCAGGCGCGCTTGAAACGCCGCAGGGCGGCATCAAAATGCTCGTTGTCTCGGACGCGTACGCTCGGCAAGTTCGTGACCCTCGGCCGTGTGGTCATGGAGAAAAAACCGGCACGCGGCCGGTTGAAGCAGCACAATATAGCGTTTTCGGACGCGAATGCAAAGCCTCCGGGTACCCCTGATCATGAGCATCCTCGGCATCGAGACCAGCTGCGACGAGACCGCCGTCGCCATCTATGACCGCGAGCGCGGCCTGCTGGCCCACCTGATCCACAGCCAGATCGCCACCCACGCGCCCTATGGCGGCGTGGTGCCGGAGCTCGCCTCGCGGGACCACATCCGCAAGCTGCTGCCCATGGTGGACGCCTGCCTGGCGGAGGCCGGCCTCCGCGGCCCGCAATTGGCGGGGGTGGCCTATACCGCGGGCCCCGGGCTGATCGGCGCCGTGCTGGTCGGGGCGACGATGGCGGTGGGCCTGGCCACCGCCTGGGGGCTGCCGGCCATCCCGGTCCACCATATGGAGGCCCACCTGCTGGCCCCGCTGCTGGAGCCCGAGCGGCCGACCTTTCCCTTCGTCGCCCTGCTGGTGTCCGGCGGGCACAGCATGCTGGTGCGGGTCGACGGGCCCGGGCGCTACCGGATCCTCGGGCAGACGCTGGATGATGCCGCCGGGGAGGCCTTCGACAAGACGGCAAAACTGCTGGGCCTGCCCTATCCGGGAGGGCCTGCGCTCGCCCGGCTGGCCGGGGAGGGGCGGGTCGATCGCCATGGCTTTCCGCGGCCCATGCTCAACCGCCCCGGCCTCGACTTCAGCTTCAGCGGGCTGAAGACCGCGGTCGTGCTCAAGCTGCGCGAGCTCGAGCGCGATGGCCTGCTGGACGAGGCGGCGCGCGCCGACATCGCCCACTCCTTCCAGGAGGCGGTGGTCGATACGCTGGTTGCCAAGTGCGTGCGGGCGCTGGAGGCCACCGGCTTCGAGCGGCTGGTGGTGGCCGGCGGGGTGGGGGCGAACCAGCGCCTGCGCAGCCGCCTGCGCGCGGAACTGACGGCGCGCGGGGCCAGCGTCTATTATCCGCGCCACGAATTCTGCACCGACAACGGTGCCATGGTCGCGCTGGCGGGCAGCCTGCGCTTGCGTCCGGGCGTCGCGGGCGGTACTCGGATCGAGGCCCGGGCACGCTGGAACCTCGAGGACCTGCAAGCCATGGCCTTCTCCTGAGGGGCGCGCGCCGATGACCGATACCATTTTCCTCAAGGACCTGCGGATCCAGACCATCGTCGGGGTCTGGGACTGGGAGCGGCGCCTGCCGCAGATGGTCAGCATCGACCTCGAGATGGCGGCCGATATCCGCCGCGCCGCGGCCGCGGACAGCCTCGATGCCACCCTCGACTACAAGGCGCTGACCAACCGCATCCGTGCCTTCGTCGAGGCGTCCCGCTTCCAGCTGATCGAGACCATGGCCGAGCAGGTTGCGGCGATCATCCTCGGCGAGTTCGGCGTGCCCTGGGTCAGGGTCACCGTGCACAAGCCCTTCGCCATCCGCGATTCGCGCGATGTCGGCGTCAGCATCGAGAGGGGAGCGCGCTGAGCATGGCCGCGGGGACGGATGGCGCGGCGGTTGCCATGCCGGTCATGGCCTGGGTCAGCATCGGCAGCAATGTCGAGCCGGCAAGGCACATCCGCATGGCCGTCACGCGCCTGCGCGAGCATTTCGGGCCGCTGCGCCTGTCATCGGTCTACCGCAACCGGGCCGAGGGCTTCGAGGGCGCGGACTTCCTCAACCTGGTGGCGGGCTTCGCCACCCGCGAGACACCGCAGGGCATCGTCGACGAGCTGGAGAAGCTGCATGTGGCCGCCGGGCGCGTGCGCGGTGGCGAGCGCTTCGCGCCGCGCACGCTGGACCTCGACCTGCTGCTCTATGGCGACCAGGTGATCGCCTCGCCGCAGGTACCGCGCCGCGACATCACCGAGTACAGCTTCGTGCTCGGCCCGCTGGCCGAAGTGGCGCCGGAGCTGCGCCACCCGCTCAGCGGCGAGACCATCGCCGGCCTGTGGCAGCGCTTCGACAAGGCGCGCCACCCGCTGCACCGCGTGCCGCTGCCGCTGTCCTGAGGGCTGGCGGCACCCGCGCGGCCGCCTACCAGCCGATGCTGCGGCCGCCGTCGACGGCGAGGATCTGTCCGGTGAGGTAGCCGGCATCGCGGACGAGGAACAGCACGCAGCCGGCGATGTCCTCGGGCGAGCCGGTGCGCTTGAGCGGGATCTGGCGCAGGATGCTGGCCTGCGTGCTCTCCGCCATGCCGTCGTCGGGCCAGAGGATGGCGCCGGGTGCCACGCCGTTGACGCGCACCGCGGGGGCCAGATCGCGCGCCAGCGAGCGGGTCAGCATGGCCAGCCCCGCCTTGGCGGGGCCGTAGACCACATGATCGCGCAGCGGCCTGGTGGCATGGATGTCGATCAGGTTGATGATCACCCCGCCCGCTGCCCGCAGGTGGGGCAGCGCTGCCTGCGAGAGGAACAGCGGCGCCCGCAGGTTGGTGCCGACGAGGTCGTGCCACTGCGCGGCGGTCACGCTGCCGAGCGGGGTCGGGTAGAAGCTCGAGGCATTGTTGACCAGGATGTCGAGCCGCCCGCTGCGCGCCACGACCCGCTGCGGCAGCGCGCCCAGGCTGTCGTCCTCGAGCAGGTCCGCCTGCACGCTGAAGGCCGAACCGGGGCGGATGGCATCGAGCTCCGCGGCCAGCGCCTCGGCAGCGGTGGCCGAGCCGCGGTAATGGATGGCAACGCCGGCGCCGGCAGCATGCAGCGCGCGGGTGATGCTGGCGCCGACACGGCGGGCGGCACCGGTGACCAGGGCCCATCGGCCATCGAGGGTGGGGGCTGCGCTCATGATCCTCCGCGGCGGATGCCGTCGTCGTCCGGGCCAAGGGAAGCATTAAGATTACACCAGCATGCAGACCACGTTCGAACTGCCGGAGCCTGCGCCCGAGGCGCTCGCGCACAGTGCCCGCCTGGCCGGGCTGATCCACCGGCGCATCGCGCATGCCGGAGGCTGGATCGACTTCGCCGATTTCATGGAGCTGGCGCTTTACGCGCCGGGGCTGGGCTACTACAGCAGCGGCACCGCCAAGTTCGGCGTCGCCGGTGATTTCGTCACCGCGCCGGAGATATCGCCGCTGTTCGCGCGCTGCCTGGCGCGGGCCATCGCTCCCGTCCTGCACGGACTGCCCGAGGCCACGCTCCTCGAGCTGGGGGCCGGCAGCGGTGCGCTGGCGGCCGAGCTGATCCCGGCCCTGCTGCGCCTGGGCGTGCCCCTGCGCCGCTATCTCATCCTCGAGGTCAGCGCCGACCTGCGCGCGCGCCAGCGCTCGCTGCTGCTGCCGGCGAGCGCCCCGGGATGGCCCGAGCTGGCGTGGCTGGATACCCTGCCGGCGCAGCCGCTGGAGGGTGTCGTCATCGCCAACGAGGTGGCCGACGCGCTGCCGGTGAGCCGTTTCATGATCCATGGCGGTGCCGTGCAGGCGCTTGGCGTGGGTACCGCCGATGGCGGGGCCTTCGCCTGGGCGGGGCGGCCGGCGGAGCCATCGCTGGCGCAGGCCGTGGCGGGCTTGCTGCCCGATGGCCTCGCGGGCTTCGCGGAAGGCTATGCCAGCGAGTTGTGCCGCCGGCTGCCGGCCTGGATTGCCTCGCTGTCGGCGGTGCTGGGGCGCGGTGCGCTCGTGCTTTGCGACTATGGCATGGCGCGCCACGAGTATTACCACCCGCAGCGCCTGCAGGGCACGCTGAGCTGCCATTACCGGCATCGCATGCACGATGATCCCTTCCGCTACCCGGGCCTGCAGGACATCACCGCCTGGGTGGATTTCACCGCGGTCGCCGAGGCGGCGCAGGCGAGCGGCCTCGAGGTGGGTGGCTATGCCACGCAGGGCCATTTCCTGCTCGATGCCGGCCTCGAGGCGGAGCTTGCCGGCGCCGAGGGGCGCCCCGCGCTACAGCTCGCGCAGCAGGCGCGGACGCTGCTCCTGCCCGGCGAGATGGGCGAGCGCTTCAAGCTCATGGCCTTGCTGCGCGAGGCCGCCATGCCCCGCGGCTTCGGCTTCCGCGACCTGCGTCACGCGCTTTGAGGGGAGGGGCCTGCGGAACCTGCCTGATGGATTTCCCTGCAGGTGGCAATGGCCTGCACCCTGGCCTCGCGCAGGGCGGCACCCAGTGCCTCGCCGCCGAGGCCGCTGGCGAGCAGCGGGGCGGCATCGACCCGGCGTGCCGCCTGCAGGCAGGCGCGCAGCAGCGCCGCCTGCGGGTAGCTTGTCTCCTCGCGGCCTGCGCGCCCGCGCGCATCGGCCTCGCAGGCGGCAAGGAAGTCTTCGAGCCGCCCGTCATGGCGCAGGGCGCCGATGCCCTCCAGCAGGCCGAGGATGGTGGCGGGGCGCAGCTCCAGCGCGCGGTGGCACAGGCCGTGGTAGCGGGCCACGGCCACCCCCAGCTGGCGGAAGCGGTTGGGCGCGCTCAGGCGCCGGCACAGGGTTTCGACGATCTCCGCACCGCGTTCCTCGTGGCCGTGATGCCGTGGCCAGTACTCCCGCGGCGTGCCCGCCTTGCCGAGGTCGTGCACCAGCACCGCGAAGCGCACCTCGCTGCGCGATGAGAGCCGGGCGGCCTGTTGCAGCGCCATCAGCAGGTGGATGCCGGTGTCGATTTCCGGGTGCCAGCGGGCCGGCTGCGGTATGCCCCACAGCGCATCGATCTCCGGGAAGATCACGGCCAGTGCGCCGCAGGCGCGCAGCACCGCGATGAAGACATCGGGCCGTGCGCTGCCCATGGCAGCCTCGGTCTCCTGCCAGATCCGTTCGGGTACGAGGGCGGCGACTTCACCTGCCGCCACCATCTCGCGCATGAGCTGCAGGGTTTCCGGCGCCACCTCGAAGCCCAGCGGCGCGAAACGGGCGGCAAAGCGCGCCACCCGGAGGATGCGCACCGGGTCCTCGCGGAAGGCGTCGGAGACATGGCGCAGCCTGCGTGCGGCGAGATCCGCCTGCCCACCGTAGGGATCGATCAGCCGGCCATCGGTGTCTTCGGCGATGGCGTTGATCGTGAGGTCGCGCCGCAGGAGGTCCTCCTCCAGCGTCACGCCGACATCGGCGTTGACGGCAAAGCCGCGATAGCCGGGGCCGGTCTTGCGCTCGGTGCGCGCCAGCGCATGCTCCTCGCCGGTCCGCGGATGCAGGTAGACGGGAAAGCTGGCGCCCACCTGCCGGTAGCCCAGCGCTTCCATGTCCGCCGCCGTGGCGCCCACCACCACCCAGTCGCGCTCGCCGACCGGCAGCCCGAGCAGCCGGTCGCGCACGGCGCCGCCCACGAGATAGATCTGCATGATGCCATTCTAGCGGTATCCTCCCGCGACCATGGACGCCAGGACCCGCATCGGACCGGCGCTGCTGCTGGCCGTCGCCATCCTGCCATCCGGCTGCCAGGCGCCCCACCTCCTCGAGCTGGCCGGCGGCCAGCTGGCGATCCTGCGCGCACGCCAGCCGGTGGCGCGGCTGCAGGCCGATCCGGCCACACCCGCGGCGCTGCGTGACAGGCTCGCGCTGGCCGGGGAGCTGCTCGATTTCGCGCATGCCGAGCTTGGCCTGCCGGACAATGGCAGCTATCGGCAGTATGTGGACCTCGGGCGCGATTACCCGGTGTGGAACGTGTTCGCGGCACCCGAGTTTTCCCTCGAGCTGCGCAGCTGGTGCTTTCCGGTGGCCGGCTGCACCGCCTACCGCGGATACTTCGACGAGGGGGCTGCACAGGCTTACGCGCAGCGGCTGGCCGGGCAGGGACTGGACGTGTTCGTCGGCCCCGCGGTTGCCTACTCGACGCTGGGTTTCTTCCGCGATCCGCTGTTGAGCAATGTCGTGGCTTTGCCGGAAGCAGGGCTGGCAGGGTTGCTGTTCCACGAGCTGGCACACCAGCAACTCTACGTGGCGGGCGATACGGCGTTCAGCGAAAGTTTCGCCACCGTGGTGGAGCGCGAGGGCGTGCTGCGCTGGCTGCGGGCACGCGGGGATGGCGAGGGACTGTGCCGTTTCCGCGACGGGCTGGAACGCAGGGAGGCGGTGTGGGCGCTGATCACCGCGGCGCGCCAGCAGCTGGCCGCGGTGTATGCCTCGACGGCTGGTGATGCGGAGCGCCGCGCGGCCAAGGCGGCGGTGTTTGCGCAGCTGCGCCATGACTACGATGCGCTGCGCGCCACCTGGCCTGGCCCGCCGTGGTTCGATGGCTGGCTGGCGGGGCCGCTGAACAACGCCCGGCTCGGCGCGCTGGCGGCCTACGACCAGCATGTCGCGGCGCTGCAGCTGGTGCTGGCGGCCGAGGATGGTGATCTGCCTGCCTTCTACCGGCGTGCGGAACGGCTCGGCCGGCTGCGCGCCGCTGACCGGGCCGGGATCCTTGCCTATCTGGGGGCAGGCCCCGTGCCTGCCCCCGATGCACCTTGTCGTGCGGCCTCAGCGGATCTGCAGCAGCAGGTCCCTTGAGCCGCGCCGGATCGAGAGGATCAGCAGCGACTGCTGGCTGGCGGCCGCCTGCAGCTCGGCCACCGAGCGCACGCGCAGCCGGTTGACGGCGATGATGATGTCGTTCTGGCGCAGCCCGCGGGCCGCGGCCGGGCTGTCCGGCTCCACCGACACGACCTGTACCGCGGCACCGCCGGGACCGGCGTTCTCGCCGCTGTAGTTGGCGAAGTCCGCGCCCTCGAGGCCGGGGTGGATGTCGACGGCAGCCACCTGGCTGGCGGCTTCGCGCTCGTCGAGCTGCGCGGTCACGCTGCGCCGCTTGCCGTCGCGGAGCAGGTCCAGCTTCACCTTGTCGCCACTGCGCTTGACGCCGATGGTCGCGCGCAGGCTCGAGGCGCTGCGCACCGCCTCGCCATCGACCGCGACGATGACATCGCCCACCTGCACGCCGGCCTTCTCGGCCGCCGAGCCCGGCGTGACCTCCTGTACCAGGGCCCCTTCGTGGGCATCGACCCCGTAGGCCTTGGCGGTGTCGGCGCTGAAGTCGCTGATGCTGACGCCGAGCAGCCCGCGCTGGACTTTCCCGTGCTCGATGAGCTGCGCCATGATCGACTTGGCGATGTTCACCGGAATGGCGAAGCCGATGCCGATGTTGCCGCCGCTGTTGGAGAAGATCGCCGAGTTGATGCCGATGAGTTCGCCACGCAGGTTGATGAGCGCGCCGCCGGAATTGCCGGGATTGATCGCGGCATCGGTCTGGATGAAGTCCTCGTAGCCATCGGGGCTGATGCCGCTGCGGCCGAGTGCGCTGACGATGCCCGAGGTGACGGTGTGCT
>JACFNV010000075.1:0-6008 GCA_019454675.1 Gammaproteobacteria bacterium
TGAGGCCCGCGGCGGGGTTGTTGCCGTCGATGCCCTGGACCCTGGTTTGCACCACGGTGGCAAAGGTCACCGGCTTGCGCAGCTCGACGGTGGGATAGGTGCCGTCGGCACGAACCATGGGCTCGGTCGGGGTCGTCATCTTGCGTTGCTCCTCGGACAAGGGGGGGATGACACTATCATAGTCACCGCGGCGCCAGCCGTCTGCCCCGGCTGCGCCCGCGCGGATCGCTGGCGCGGGCTTGAGGCATGCCGCCGGACCGCGCATGATCTGCGGCTGCCAGCCACAGGCAAGGTGCATTTTGTCCAGTGCGAGCGCGATCGAAAACCCGATGTCCAGCTTGCCCGGGCGCATGACGGGCGGGGCAGGCTGAATGCTCGGCTTCACCCGTTACCAATGGCTGGTGCTGTTTGCCGCCTGGCTCGGCTGGGGCTTCGATGTCTTCGACAGCCTGCTGTTCAACTATGTAGCCCCCAACGCCGTGCCGACGCTGCTCGGCATGCCCATCGGCTCGCCCGAGGCCAGGCAGGCCACGCTGTTCTGGACCGGGCTGCTGACCTCGCTGCTGCTGCTCGGCTGGGCCGCCGGCGGGGTGCTGTTCGGGCTGGTCTGCGATCGCATCGGGCGCACGCGCACGCTGCTCATCACCATGCTGCTGTATGCGGTGGGCACCGCCGCCTGTGCCTTCGCCCCCAACATCTGGTGGCTGCTGGCCTTCCGCCTGCTCGGTTCGCTGGGCATCGGCGGCGAGTGGGCGGCGGGTGCCGCCATGGTTGCCGAGACCGTGCCCGAGTCGAAGCGGGTGGAAGCGGGTGCGCTGCTGTACACCGCCGCGCCGATGGGGCTGTTCCTCGCCACCTACGTCAACCTGCAGGTGGCGGGCAACTGGTTCGTCGACGATCCCGAGCGTTCCTGGCGCTACGTGTTCCTCGCCGGGCTGCTGCCGGCGGCGGCGGCTTTCGTGGTGCGCCTGTTCGTCAAGGAGCCCGAGCGCTGGCGGCAGCTGGCCGACCGCGGCACGGCACGGGTCGGCGAGCTGTTCAGCCCCGAGGTGCGCCGCTACACGCTGTCGGGCTTCCTGATGGCGCTGGTGGCCCTGCTCACCTGGTGGAGCTGCAATGCCTTCATCCCGGTGGTCTCGGGCGGCCTCGCGCGCACCGCGGCCGAGTTGCGCGGGCTCGACGCGATGGCCACGCTGGTGCTGGTGGAGCAGTGGAAGACGCTGGCCACCAGCTGGTTCAACCTCGGCGGGCTGATCGGCACGCTGCTGACCATCCCGGCGGCGAAGTACCTGGGCCGCAAGCCGATGTTCATGATCTACTGGGCCGCCTCGGCGGTCGCGCTGTTTGCCACCTTCGGGCTCGACCTCGACCCCGAGGTGCGGCTGTATCTCTACTTCGCCATCGGCCTCTCGGTGTTCGGCGTGTTCGGCAGCTTCACCTACTACCTGCCCGAGCTGTTCCCGACCCGCCTGCGCGGCACCGGCTCGGGTTTCTGCTACAACATCGGCCGGGTGGTGGCGGCGGTCGGCCCCTTCCTCGTCGGCTCGATCGCGGCACGCGGCAGCAGTGCCGCGGTGGACGTGTTGTTCTACGTCGGCTTCATCCCGCTTGCCGGCCTGCTGTTCATGCCCTGGGTGGTGGAGACGCGCGGCCGCGTGCTGGACTAGCCGCGGCGGCCTGCATCATCCATCGACGCCGGCCCGTGGCGGCGGCGAACCGCCCATGCGCCGGGCGATGCGCAGCGTCAGCCACATGCCCGGCAGCATGGCCGCTGCACCGATCAGGAAGGGCGCGTTCATGCCGATCTGGCCGAACAGCGTGCCGGCACCCGCCTGGCCGATGAAGCGCGCCAGCGCGCTCGACGACTGGTAGACGCCCAGTATCAGCCCGCGTTCGCTGCTGCCCGCGCGCTTGGAGATCAGGGTCTGCATGCTGGACTGGAAGAGCGCGGTGCCCACCGCCTGCGCGGTGAGGGCCATCATGCACTCGAGGATGGTGGTGGAGAGCGCAAGCCCCAGCCAGGAAGTCGCGAACATGAGCACCGCGACCTGGATGAGCCGCAGGTCGCCGAAGCGATTGCTGAGCCTGCCCATGCCGACGAACTGGATGGCGAAGATGAGTGCGCCCATGTAGCCCAGAACGATGCCGAGTTCCCCGGCGTTGAGGTCCAGCACGTAGTAGGCCCACAGCGGGAAGATGGACTCGCGCACCGCCATGAAGGTGATCACGACCAGTGCCAGCACGAGCATCATGCTGATCACCGGGCGGGCGCCGAGGCTGCGCATGTCCGCCAGCAGGCTGCCGCTGCGCTGCGCTGCGTTGTCGCCATCGCCCGGCGGGCGGGTCTCGGGCAGGAAGAACCATATGGCCACCGCTGCTGCCAGCGAGAATGCCGCGGCAACCAGCGCGGGGCGCATCAGGTTGGCCTCGGCCATGGTGCTGCCGCCGGCCAGCAGGCCGCCGATCGCCGGGCCGATGGTCATGCCGAGGCCGAATGCCGCGGAGATCTTGCCCATGGCATCGGCGCGCGTGGCGGGTGTGGTGAGATCGGTGGCGCAGGCGTAGGCTGTCGACAGGTTGGCGGCGGTGATCCCGCTGACGATGCGCGCCAGCGCGAGCAGCCACAGCGAGTCGGCGAAGGCCAGCAGCAGGTAGGAGGCAACATGCCCCAGCATGCTGGTGAACAGCACCGGGCGCCGCCCGTAGCGATCGCTGATCTTGCCCCACAGCGGCATCGCGGCGGACTGGCACAGCGCATGCAGCGCGATGACCAGCGTGATCAGCTCGGGGCCCGCCCCCAGGCGCTCGACGTAGAAGGGCACCAGCGGAATGACGATCCCGAAGCCCGCAAGATCGATGAAGACGATGGCGAACAGCGTGCCAAAGGCGAGGCGGGATGAGGCTTTCATGGGCCGCAGCAACCTATCATATTGTTATGATGACCGTAGCCCGCGCTTGAGGATGCCGATCGGGTGAATGACCAGCAAGACACCGGAGCTGCCGCCGGCAAGGCCCTGAACCGCCGCGACTTCATGCTCGCCGCCGGTGGCTCGTCGGCCGGGCTGTGGCTGGGCCTGCGCCCGGCATCCGCTGCGGGTGGCAATTCCGGCTGGCCGGATCCGCAGCTGGCCGCCTACCTTGGCATCCACGCCGATGGCACGGTGACCATCGTCAACCCCGAGCTCGAGGTCGGGCAGGGCGTGCATACCTCGCTGCCGCTGATCCTGGCCGATGAGCTGGGCGCCGACTGGCAGCGGGTGGAGGTGCGCCAGTCGTGGGCCGACGAGCACTTCATCAACCCCATGAAGGGCATCCAGGCCACCGGTCGCAGCATGAGCGTGCGGGGCCAGTACGAGCTGCTGCGCAAGCTCGGTGCCACGGCACGCATCCTGCTTTGCCAGGCCGCTGCCGCCGGCTGGGACGTGGATGCCGCCGAGTGCACCACCGCGGATGGCATGGTGCTGCATCCGCCGAGCGGGCGGCGCCAGCCCTTCGCGGCCTTGCTTGCGCTGGCCTCGGGCCTGCCCCTGCCCGCGGAGATCGCGCTGCGCCCCGATGCCGAGCTGCGCCACATCGGCCGCGACGTGCCGCGCAAGGACACCCCCGCCAAGGTGCTCGGCAGCGCCGTCTTCGCGGTGGACGTGCAGCTGCCCGGCATGCTGGTGGCCACCGTGCGCGCCAGCCCGGTGTTCGGCAGCGAGCTGCTCGAGGTCGACGAGGCGCCGGCCCGCGCCGTGCCCGGCGTGCACGCGGTGGTCCGGCTGCCCGATGCCGTGGCGGTGGTGGCCGAAAATTTCTGGCAGGCGCAGAAGGCCGCCGGCCTGCTGCGCCCCGTGTTCGCCGACAGTCCCCACGATGCGGTGGATTCCGCCGGCCTGCGGGCGAGGCTCAGGGCCGCGCTCGACGAGCCCGGCCGGCTGGGCGTGGCGCGCGGCAGCCTGCCTGTCGCGCTGGAGGGTGGCCAGCACCTCGAGCTGGAATACGAGCTGCCCTACCTGGCGCATGCCACGCTCGAGCCGATGGCCTGCACCGCGCTCGTCAGCGGCGACAGCTGCCACCTCTGGGCACCCACGCAGGGGCCCATCCGCCTGCGCGACGAAGTTGCCGAGGCCATCGGCCTGCCGCCGGCCGCGGTCACCGTGGAGCGGACCTTCGCAGGCGGCGCCTTCGGCCGCCGCTGGCTGCCCGACTTCGGTGTGCAGGCGGCGCGCATCGCCCGTGCCATCCCGGGCCGGCCGATCAAGCTCATGTGGTCGCGTACCGAAGACATCCAGCACGATTACTATCGCCCCGCCTTCGCCGCCCGCATCGCGGCCGACCTCGACGCCAGGGGGCGGCTGGTCGCCATGGCGGTGCAGCTGGCCGGTGCCTCCATCAGCGAATGGGGCAGGCCGGGGCGGCTCGGCGAGCGCGCGGACCCGCTGGCGGTGAGCACCTTCTCCGACCTGCCGTATGCGGTTCCCAACTACCTGCTGCGCTGGACGCCGCTGGTGGCGCATGTCCCGGTGGGGACCTGGCGCTCGGTGGGGCAATCGCACAATGGCTTCTTCCTCGAGTGCGCGATGGACGAGCTGGCCCATGCGGCCGGCCGCGATGCGCTCGACTTCCGCCTCGAGCTGCTGGCCGAGCGCCCGCGCCACCAGGCCGTCCTGCGCGCCGCGGCCGCGCGCGCGGGCTGGGGCCGCAGCCTGCCCGCGGACGAGGGCATGGGGATCGCGCTGGTGGAAGACCAGGCCTCGGCGGTGGCGCAGGTCGTGCGCGTGCGTGTCCGCGACAGCCGGCTCGAGGTGCTCGAGGTGTGCTGCGCCATCGATTGCGGCCGCGCCATCCAGCCCGAGCAGGTGCGCATGCAGATGGAGGGCGGCATCGTCTTCGGCCTCTCGGCGGCGCTGTACGGCGACATCCACATCGAGCGGGGGCGGGTCAGGGAAAGCAATTTCCACGACTACCGCATGGTGACGATGGCCAATGCGCCCGTGATCAAGGTGGATGTCATCGAGGGCGGCCGCCCCTGGGGAGGGGTGGGCGAGCCCGGCGTGCCACCGGTGGCACCGGCGCTCGTCAATGCCATCTTCGCGGTGACGGGCCGGCGCATCCGCAGCCTGCCGTTGTTGCAGCATGGCCTGGTGGCCTAGCCTCCGCGGCCCGTGGCGCGCGCGCCGGCTGCCCGCCGCGCGTGCGGGGTTGCCGCTGCTGTGCGCGCTGCTGCTGGCCGGCTGCGGCCTGTGGGGAGGCGTGGAGCCCGGCAGCAGTCTGCAGGATTGCGCGCAGTGCCCGGAGCTGGTGCTCATCCCGCCCGGGGAATTCCGCATGGGTGCGGAGGGGGGCGAGGAGGGTCGCCCCGAGGGCCCGGTGCGGGTGGTGCACATCGGCAAGGCCTTTGCACTGGGCCGCTACGAGGTGACGCAGGCGCAGTTTGCCGCCTTCGTCGCCGCCACCGGCCGCGAGATGGGTGGCAACTGCCAGGTGTGGGAGGGTGAGTGGCGCACGCCGCAGGAGGCCGACTGGACCAACCCCGGCTATGGGCGCACGCCCTTCGCCGACGAGCCGGTGGCCTGCGTGACATGGGAGGATGCCGATGCCTATGTGCAGTGGCTGTCGCGGCGCACGGGACAGCATTACCGCCTGCCCAGCGAGGCGGAGTGGGAGTATGCCGCCCGGGCCGGTGGCACGGCGGATTACTACTGGGTCGACATGGGTGCCGCAGCCGATGGTGATGCCTGCCGCTACGCAAACGTCTACGACGGCAGCGGCGCCCGTGCCAATGGCTTCTCCTGGGCGCCCTTCAACTGCGATGACGGTTTCGGGAGCGTGGCACCGGTGGGCAGCTTCCTCCCCAATGCCTTCGGCCTCCACGACATGATCGGCAACGTGTGGGAATGGGTGGCCGATTGCTACCAGGCTCCCTATCCGCCCTTGCCGGTGGATGGCGGCGCGGTGCAGTCCGCCACCGGCAGCTGCGAGCGGCGCAGCGTGCGCGGGGGCAGCTGGATTACCCGCCCCGGCCG
>JACFNV010000075.1:6018-11077 GCA_019454675.1 Gammaproteobacteria bacterium
GCTTCCGCGGGCGTGACCCGGTGGCTGCCCGCTATGCCTTCTTCGGCTTCCGCGTGGCGCGCGAACCATGAGTGCTTCCATGCCAACGCCGATCCGCAGCGGTGCCGAGTACATCGAGTCGTTGCGCGGCCGCGGCCTGCGCGTGTTCCTGCAGGGCGAGTTCATCGCCGAGCCGGTGGACCACCCGGTCATCCGCCCGGCCATCAACGCGGTGGCCGAGACCTACGACCTGGCGCTGCGTGACCCGGCGCTGGCCACCGCCATCTCGCCGCTCACCGGCGAGCGCGTGAACCGCTTCGTGCACCTGGCCACCTCGCCGGCCGAGCTGGTGATGCAGAACAAGATGCAGCGTCGCCTCGGCCAGCTGACCGGCACCTGCTTCCAGCGCTGCGTGGGCATGGATGCCTTCCATGCGCTGCACTCGGTCACCTGCGAGATCGATGCCGCGCATGGCACCGGCTACCACCGCCGGCTGCTCGATTTCCTCGGCCTGGTGCAGCGGGGCAACCTGGTGGTGGGCGGCGCCATGACCGATGCCAAGGGCGACCGCAGCAAGGCGCCGCACCAGCAGGCGGATGCCGATGTCTTCGTGCACGTGGTGCGCCGCGACGACAGCGGCATCTGGATCCGTGGCGCCAAGGCGCACCAGACCGGTTGCATCAACTCGCACTGGATGCTGGTGATGCCGACCATGCGCCTCACCGCCGCCGACCGCGACTTCGCGATCGCGGCGGCGGTGCCGGTGGAAGCACCGGGCATCACCTACCTCTATGGCCGCCAGAGCTGCGACAGCCGCGCCATGGAAGGCGGCATCGACGCCGGCAACGAGCGCTTTGCCGGGCAGGAGGCGATGGTCCTCTTCGAGGACGTGTTCATCCCGCACCAGCGGGTGTTCATGGATGGCGAGCACGAGTTCGCGGCACCGCTGGTCGACCGCTTCACCGGCTATCACCGCCGCAGCTATGTCTGCAAGACCGGGGTGGGCGATGTGCTGATCGGCGCTGCGGCGGCCGCCGCCGAGGCCAACGGCGTCGAGGGCGCCGGCCACATCCGCGACAAGCTGGTGGAGATGACCCATCTCAACGAGACCATCTATGCCACCGGCATCGCCGCCAGCCACCAGGCGACGCCGATGGCCTCGGGCGTCCAGCAGGCCGACGAGATGCTGGCCAATGTCTGCAAGCACCATGTCACGAAGCTGCCCTACGAGATCGGTCGTCTCGCGCAGGACCTGGCCGGCGGGCTGGTGGCCACCATGCCGGCGGCGGCCGACCTGGACCACCCGGAGGTCGGCCCGCTGCTGCGCAAGTACCTTGTGGCGCGCGCGGACATCCCGGCCGAGGAGCGCATGCGCATCCTGCGGCTGATCGAGAACATGACCATGGGGCGCAATGCGGTGGGCTACCTCACCGAGTCGCTGCATGGCGCGGGCTCGCCGCAGGCGCAGCGCATCCAGATCGGCCGCGCCATGGAGATCGGCTTCAAGAAGGAGCTGGCCCGGGCGCTGGCCGGCATCACCCGTGGGGAACCGCCCGCCACCCCGGCGGATCCCGATGACTATATGGGGCGCGTGTTCCGGCCGCTGGAGGACGATGGCCCGCGATCGCAGGAGTGAGGGTCATGACGAAAACATCCACATCCACGCCGACAGGCGCGGCACGGCCGGGCGCCATCGGCGTCCGCAATCCCTGCACCGGACGGGAGGACTACTGGTTCGTCCCGCCGACCGAGGCCGGGCTCGCCGCCCGTTGCCGCGAGCTGCGCGCGGCACAGCCCGCCTGGCGCGGGATGGGGGTCGAGGCGCGTTGCGCCGCGATGTTGCGGCTGGCGGATGCCTTCGACGCCAGGCTCGGGCTGCTGGTGCAGCCGCTGACGGTGGACACCGGTCGCACCAGGGTGGCAGCGGGGGAGATCGCCTCGGTGGTGCGCAACATCCGCCGCTGGTGCGGGCGGGCGCCGGCCCTCGTGGTCACCGAAGAGTTCGATTCGAAGGTCATGCCGAGCCTGCGCATCGGCCAGCAGCTGGTGCCCTACCCGCTGGTGGGGGTGATCAGCCCGTGGAACTTCCCGTTTGCGCTGTCGTTCATCGATGCCATCCCCGCGCTGCTCGCCGGCTGCGCGGTGATCGTCAAGCCGAGCGAGGTGACGCCACGCTTCGTCGAGCCGCTGCGCCAGGTCATCGACTCGGTGCCCGAGGTGGCGCGCGTGCTCGGCTTCGTCCAGGGCGGCGGCGCCACCGGCGCGCAGCTCATCGGCCAGGTCGATGCCATCTGCTTCACCGGCAGCGTGGCGACCGGGCGCAAGGTCGCGGTGGCGGCCGCCGAGCGCTTCATCCCCGCCTTCCTCGAGCTGGGTGGCAAGGACCCGGCCATCGTCCTGCCCTCGGCGGACCTCGACAAGGCCAGCGATGGCATCCTGCGGGTTTCCTGCACCGCCAGCGGGCAGGTCTGCCTGGCGCTGGAACGGGTGTATGTGCACGAGTCGGTGCATGACCGGCTGGTGGACCTGCTGGTGGAGAAGGGCAGCAGATTGGGCCTGGCTTATCCCAGCCTCGATGATGGCCCCATCGGGCCGATGATCTTCGACCGGCAGGCCGACATCATCGACGCGCAGCTCGACGATGCGGTGGCGAAGGGGGCGACGATCCGCTGCGGCGGCAAGAGCCGCAACCTGGGTGGCGGCCGCTATGTGCCGGCGACCGTGGTCACCGGGGTCGACCACGGCATGAAGCTGATGAGCGAGGAAACCTTCGGGCCGGTGACGCCGGTGATGCCCTTTCGCACGGTGGACGAGGCCGTCGCGCTGGCCAACGAGACCGTCTTCGGGCTCTCCGGCGCGGTGTTCGCCGGGACGCTGGAGGAAGCGCGTGCGGTGGCCGAGCGCATCAATGCGGGCGGCATGAGCCTCAACGATGCGGGGCTCACCCGCGAGACCTTCGAGGCGGAGAAGAATTCCTTTGGTTATTCGGGCATCGGTGGTTCGCGCCACGGCGATGCCGGCTTGCTGCGTTTCTTCCGCAAGCAGGCGCTGTTCGCGCAGCGCGGCGCACCGGCCACGATCGGCTGATGCGCGCACCCGCCGTGCCGTGGGCACGACCCCCTTTGCGCAGTCCATCACAGCCCTTCTCCCTGTTGCTGCGTATAGTCCGGCCCGGACAGGGCGGATCGGCTTCCGCGCCGGTCGGTTGTGTGTCAGGTATGAACAGGGATGGCAATGGCTGAACATCTGCAGCTGGCGGCCGCTGCGGCGGGCCGGCAGGACGAAGCACTTGCGGCCGGCAGGCCGGCAGCCGGCGCCGACGCGGCCGAGATCGTCAAGGGGCTCGCCCGCGACCTCAACACCGATCGCATCGAACTGCCCGGCTTCCCGGACGTGGTGGTGCGCCTGCACCGTGCGCTGGCCGATCCGGATGTCGCCGCCCGCGAGGTGGTGCGGCTGGTGACCAGCGAGCCCGCGCTGGCGGCCCGCCTGCTCAAGCTTGCCAACTCGGCGGCATTCAACAAGTCCGGCCGCGAGATCAGCGACCTGCGCATGGCGGTCACCGGGCTGGGTTTCAACAACGTGCGCAGCCAGGCCACCGTCTTTGCCGTCAAGCAGATGGAGAGCCAGGATTGGCTGGCATCCATCCGCCCCCTGCTGGCCGACATCTGGCGCACCAGCAATGCGGTGGCTGCGCTGTGCTTCGGCGTGGCGAAGCAGACCAGCGGCATGCAGGCGGTGGCGGCGGACGAGGCGATGTCGGCCGGCCTGTTCCACCTGATCGGCAAGCTCTACCTCTACGCGCGTGCGCGCCAGGAGGGCATCGACCCGCAGGCCACCGCCGACTGGGAGCATGCGCTCAACGATTGGCACCCGACCATCGCCCGCGCGATCCTCGACCACTGGCAGATCCCCACCGCCATTGCCGAGGCGGTCGAGGGCCAGGCGGCCATTTTCGAAGTCGACAACCTCGATCTCGATCCGCTGGTGCGCATCCTCTGCGGCGCCCGGCTGCATGTCGGCCTGCACCAGCCCGTCGGCCTGGCCGGCGAGGTCGATGCGGAAGAGGCCACGGCCGCCCTCGAGCGCATCAGCATCCATGGCCGGCCGTTCATGGAGCTTGCCGCGGCCGCCCGCGCCGAGGCCGAGACGATGCGTACCGCCATCAGCTGAGCCCGCGCCACCGGTGGCCCGGTTCCGCGCTGCCGTGGTGGACGCGGTGACCCGCCTCGGGTAAAGTGCGCGCGCTGTTCAGGCACGTGCGCGGTCAGCGCCGCCCCAGCTCGCAGTCCGTCCCGCTTTTTCCGACGCACTTCGGTACTTTTTCTCCCGTCCGTGACCGCATCGGGTCGTGCATGTGCCGGCCTGGAACCGACGGGTCCGTTTCCAGGGAATCCATATGTCTTTTTCCGATCTCGGGCTGATGCCCGAATTGCTGCGTGCCGTTGCCGACAAGGGCTATGTCACGCCCAGCCCCATCCAGGCGCAGGCGATCCCCGCCGTGCTGACTGGCCGCGACGTGCTGGCCGGCGCACAGACCGGCACCGGCAAGACGGCAGGTTTCATGCTGCCGATCCTGCAGCAGCTTGCCCATGACGGCGCCGACGGCCGCGGCCCGGCGCCACGGGTGCTGGTGCTGACGCCCACCCGCGAGCTGGCGGCCCAGGTGGCCGACAGCGCGCGCGACTATGGCCGCCACCTGCGCCTGCGCACGCAGGTCGTGTTCGGCGGCGTCGGCATCAACCCGCAGATCGATGCCCTGCGGCGCGGCTGCGACATCCTCGTCGCCACGCCGGGGCGCCTGCTCGACCTGGCCGGCCAGGGTGCCGTCGACCTGCGCGGCATCCGCAGCTTCGTGCTCGACGAGGCCGACCGCATGCTCGACATGGGCTTCATCCACGACATCCGCCGCGTGCTGAAGCTGCTGCCGGAGCGCCGGCAGAACCTCATGTTCTCCGCCACCTACTCGAAGGAGATCCGCGAGCTGGCGGCACGCTTCCTGCGCGATCCGATCGGCATCGACGTGGCGCCGCCCAATGCCACCGCCGAGCGCGTCGAGCAGCATGCCTACCACGTGGGG
>JACFNV010000076.1 GCA_019454675.1 Gammaproteobacteria bacterium
CAGATCAGGCGGACACGGGACATGAGGTCGGCCACCGGCGATGCGGAGACCGCCGAACCGAGGGCCAGCCTCTTCAGCGGATCGACGATCATCGGCGGCTGGAATTCGGCCCCGTACACCTGCTGGTACACACGCCCGGCGGCATTGATGACCGTTACCTGGTTCAGGTGGTCGTAACCGCCGGCCATGGGCACGTAGAGAAAGCCGATCTCCTCGGCCAGCGCCGCCACGGTGGCCTCGTCGCCACTGAGGAAATACCAGTGCGGATCATCGATGCGCCGCTCCTGGGCATAGCGGCGCATCTGCTCGGGGGTATCTACCCGGGTATCGAAGCCCACGGTCACCACGCTGAAGCTGTCGGTGCCGAGGGTATCGCGCGCGATGCGCACCATCCTCGCCAGGCTGGTGGTCAGGGTCGGGCAGATGAAGGGACAGCTGGTGTAGATATAGCTCACCAGTATCGGCCGGCCACTCAGCTTCGCCAGCTCGAAGGGCTGCCCGCGCTGGTCGATGAAGCGGTGATTGCCGACCTGGCGCCCGATGGCCGCCTGGCTGGCCTGCAGCGCCTCGGCTTCATCGAGCGCCTGGGCGAGGCCCGTGGCCGGCGCCACGGCGCCGGCTGCCGCGATCAGCAGCAGGAATGCAGACAGCCTGCGGCCGAAGCCCCCGCGGACCGCCATCGTTCAGACCGCCAGGTGCCCGGACAGCACCGCGCTGGTGATGGCGCCGAGCAGCAGCAGGCCCAGCTGCCAGAGCGAGCCGTGGAAATTGGCCATCGCATTGCTGCGCGTGGGCTGGCGCACGAAAACGATGCTGGTCCAGATGAAATAGGCACCGCCCCCCGCCGCGCAGAGGCTGTAGATCCAGCCTGTCTCGAGCAGCGGCGGCAGCAGGGTCAGCGCCACCAGGATGACCGTATGCACCAGCACCACGATGGCCAGTGCCCGGTCGCCGATGAAGTTCGGCAGCATCGGGATGTCGGCACGCGCGTAGTCAGCCTTGCCATAGAAGGCGAGGCTCCAGAAGTGCGGTGGCGTCCAGAAGAACAGCGCCGCGGCAAACACCCAGGCTGCCAGCGGCAGCTGCGGGTCGACCGCGGCCGAACCCGCCAGCGCCGCGAAGCTGCCGGCAAGCCCGCCAATGACGATGTTCATCCAGGTGCGCCGCTTCAGCCAGGCGGTGTAGATGTAGCCGTAGGTCAGGCTGCCGAGCAGCACCTGCGCGGCCACCATCCTGTTGAGCACCACTGCTGCCAGCAGCACCGAAAAGACGGTCAGCCCCACGATGGCGGCGTACCACAGCGGCCCGGGCGTCAGCTCGCCGGTGGCAAAGGCGCGCCGCCGGGTACGCAGCATGATGCGGTCGCTGGCCGGCTCGGACACCTGGTTGTAGGCGCCTGCCGCACCGGCGGAGAGGAACACCGCCAGCGCCAGCACCAGCACCTCGAGCAGGCTGAGTGCCGGCCCCGGGGTGATCGCGGCACCGGCCACGGCGGTCAGGGTGATCTCGAATGCAATCCGCGGCTTGAATACCGAAAACACCAGCCGGGTCCTGGAGGAACGGCTGCGTCTCCTGACAGCCGTCCCCAGGGTTGTCGCAAGGGGCTCGCCGGGCATCCCGCTACCTCAGCGGCCAGACTTCGGCCAGGTACTTCCAGTTGACGTAGTAGTACAGCACGAAGGAGATGAAGAACACCCCGACCAGCACGATCGTGCCCGGGATGTACAGCGTTCCAGCGCTGCCGGCCTGGGCAACCGGCGCCCTTGCCGCCACTGGCATGCCCTTCGGCACGTAGGTCTTCACCGGTACGTCACCCGTGCGCTTGCCGAAGAACACCGATGCCACCGTGTTGACGATGTACATCACGCCCCCGGTGGCGGCGATGACCGCGGAGATGCCGTTCAGCGCCATCATGAGGAAGCCCGCCGAGGGAATCTGGTAGGGAAACAGCGCATCCGCGAAGGTGATGTCCCAGTGGCGGCGCGGTACGCCCAGGGTGCCCGCGGCCATCATGAACAGCGAGATACCGCTGGCACCGAGCGCGAACACATAGGGCTGTATCTTGGCCATGCGCGGGAACATGATCTCCCGCTGGAACAGCAAGGGCACCAGCAGGTAGGTCACCGACATGAAGGTCAGCGTGGTGCCCAGTACCACGGTGGCGTGGAAGTGACCCGGCGCATACAGCGTGTTGTGCATGATCAGGTTGATCTGCTCGGTGCCCAGCACCACGCCCGAGATGCCACCCAGGAAGCCGAACAGCACCAGCGAGAGGAAGACGCCGGCAAATGCCGGGTTCCCCCACGGCGCCTTGCGCAGCCACTCGAAGACACCCTTGTTGAAGCCGAGCTTGCGCTGTGCGGCCTCGATGGTGCCCGGCACCGTCATGGCGTGGATCATGCTGCCCAGCACGGCCAGGTACATGGCATAGCTGGTGTTGAAGATCTTCCATTCGGTGCCGACACCGGGCTCCACCAGGAGATGGTGCGCGCTGGCCAGCTGCAGGAAGAAGATGTACAGCAGGAAGGCAAGGCGGCTCGCCTTCTCGGAAAGCGGCTTGGCACCCAGCAGGATGGCGGCCACCGCATACCAGATCGACACATGCACCGACACGTTGACCTGCTGGCTGGAGTGGCCCAGCGCCCACCAGATCAACTTGTACAGCAGCGGGTCGATGTGGCCGATGTAGCCGAGCGACCAGAGCCAGGTGGGCACCAGGATGATGGCCCCGGATGCCATCGTGAACACGCAGATGATGGCCGCGGTCAGCGCACCGAAGGTCACCAGCGGCACCGAGCCCTCGTAGGTCCGCTCGTCCTTGGCGATGACCAGCGTGCCGAAGAACACCCCGCAGGCGATCAGCACACCCACCGCAAACAGGATCAGGCCCAGGTAGAAGTTGGGCTTGGCCTGCAACGGCGTGTAGGAGGTGAACATCACGGTGGACTCGCCCTGCAGGACCGTGATGTTGGTGAGCACCGCGCCGATGATCATCAGCCAGAACCCCAGCCACGCCATCTTCGGCGCCGCCAGCCGGCAGTTCAGCAGCACGGAAGAGGCCAGGTAGAGGAAGGCCACCTCGAAGAAGACGATCCAGCACAGCAGCACGTCGAGGCCATGCGCGGTCAGCACCAGGTAGAACCAGTCCATGGGCAGCAGGTGCACGTCGGGCCAGCGGGTGAGTGCAACGCCCAGGCCGAAGAGCCCGCCGATGGCGAGGAAGACGACGGCGGCAACCGCATTGGCCTTGATGAGCGCCTGCGTGCTGCCGAAGATCTTGAGGCCCGTGGTGGCACAGACGCGGTATTGGGTATCAGCACTCATTCCTGGACACTCCCGGGCGTGTTCTTGTCGACCACGTACAGGCGGCTGGCCATGGTGTGGTGGCCGAAGCCGCAATACTCATTGCAGATGATGGCGAATTCACCGGCCTCGTTCGGCACCATGGTGAAGACGTGCTCGTAGCCCGGCTGCATCTGGATGTTGATGTTGACGGGCTGCAGCGAGAAGCCGTGCGAGTATTCCATTGCCGAGAGGTGGAAGCGGTAGCTCTCGCCCTTCTCCAGCTCGAGGATCGGCCACCACATCCAGATGCGGCCCAGCAGGTAGACATCGCTGCCGGGCGGCGGACGCACGACCGGGATGCCCATTTCCTCGCGCACCTTGTACTTCTCGGCCATCTGCTCGGTCTTGGCCGCAAATGCCTGTGGCACGATCTTGTAGGTGGTGTTGGCCAGGTTCTGGTCGCCCCAGGCATGCCAGAAGGTCATGGTGAAGAACATCACCAGGCCCCAGAGGAAGGCGACGATGATCCATGTCAGCTCGATGCGGTGGATGGGTTCCTTCCACCACATGTGGTTGGCTGGAGAAGTGATTGCCATGAAAATTCCCCCGGAAAAGGCCTAAGGCGCCACGGGGATCTGGGCAATCTCCATGATTCCCCAGATCAGGTAGAAGACGGTGGGCACCGTGACACCGATGAAGAGCAGCAGAAAGTGGTTGTCGCAGACCCGCTGCCAGAACGGCGGACGCTCGATCGCTGGCGGCCGCTCGCCGCCCGCTGCCATGCCTTCTTCACTCATCATGCATCCCCCAAGTTACCTGGCATCGCCGACCATCCGGCGAGCTTGCCAGCTGCTGCCGAAGCCCGGCATCAGCAGTTGTACCTAAGATTTCCCGCAGCTCAGGCAACCATGTTGCGGATGAGGGCGAAGCTGGTCAGCGCCAGCCCCATGAGCACCGCGAAGAACACCAGTGCCCGATACTCCCTGACCCAATCCGACACGGTTTCCAGACGGCGAACTATATAGTCTGCAGCGAGATAAAGCACTATCGCGACCAGCGTGAAATAGACAATTTCCACAGATACCTCCTGCCTGCCACGCCGAATGGTGGCGCAATCCGCGAGGGTGCCTCAACCCGCTTGCGATGCGTACCGCTGCCGGCGGTCCCCGCGCTTCATCATGCCGGGCAGGCACAAAAAAACCGGGCCCTGGGGGGATGCACCCGCCCAGGGCCCGGTCACGGCTCTCAGCCGGACTCTACGTCAGGCCTTGACCTTGGGCTCCTCCTGCGCAGCCCACTCCTGGCCTGCCTCGTGGCCGTACTCCTTGTGGTAGTCCGCCCACTCGTTGCTGCTGACATCCACCTCATCGCGCATGCGCCCACCGCGGGACAGCACGAAGTAGATGATGGGCAGCAGTCCACCGAAGATGAACACGGAACCACCGATCGTACGCATGTAGGTCATGGTGGCAAACACCGGCCCCATCACCACCTCGTTCGACCGGGCATACCACAGGCCCTCGGTCAGCACGACGTAGATCTGGTACAGGCCGACCGGGAAGAGGTCGAGGAACATCATCAGTGCAAGGCCGATCTGGAAGGACCAGAACACCATGCGCACCAGCTTCTCGCTCCAGGCCGCCTTCTGCACCAGGTGCTGCATGCAGAACAGCATGCCGGCCAGCGCCACGTTGCCCTTGACGCCGAACATCGCGGCGTGGGCGTGGTTGCCGGTCATGTAGGTGGCATGCTCGTAGTAGTTCACGAGCGGCAGGGTGATGAGCGAACCGAACACACCGGCGCCGAAGATGTTCCAGAAGTTGACGCCTAGAATGAACAGCCACACACCCTCCATCACCACGACCTGCTTGCCCTGGACGCGGAACTCGTGGGCACGACCGCCTTCCTGCCGCATCTGCCATGCGTCGAGGGTGAGCAGCAGCAGCGGCAGCACCTGCAGCGTCGAGAACACGCTGCCCACCGCAATGATGCCCGTCGGTTTCGCGATCCAGTAGAAGTTGTGCGAGATGCCGTTGATGGCGGTCACCAGGAAGAGCATGACGGCCAGGAAGATGACGCGCTCGGCCATCACCCGGGTCACCAGGCCCATCTGGACCAGCAGGTAGGCCACGATCACGGTCGTGAATACCTCGAAGGTGACCTCCACCCACATGTGCACCGTCATCCACCGCCAGTAGTCCGAGATGGCAAAGTTGGAGCTCGGTGTCATGAGGACGCTGAAGAACAGGAACAGCACCATGATGCCGCTGCCCCAGAGCAGCCAGGCAGGCACCGACCAGATGTTCTTCATGCTGATCCAGGGCTTCACACCGCGGTAGATGATGTAGATCCACAGCGAGAAGGCTGCCAGCAGGATGTACTGGAACAGGCGACCCAGCTCGATGAACTCCCAGCCCTGGCTGCCCAGCCAGTAGCCCAGGGTCTCATCCAGCCAACCGCGCTGACCCACGTAAATGCCGGTCACCGTGCCGAAGGCCACGATGCAGGACATCAGGAACAGCAGATTGATCAGGGACTTCTGGCCCTTGGGCACCTTGGTCAGGCGGGGCAGGAAGAAGATGGTGTAACCCACCCAGCACATGAAGAACCAGAAGATCTGCAGGATCGCGTGATAGCTGCGCGAAACGCTGAACGGGATCAGGTCGTTCAGGTTGATGCCGAAGGGCTTGATGAAGTCCCAGGCAGCAATGACGCCGCTGAACACCTGGATGCCGAACACGATCATGGCGAGGACGAAGAACTTGTAGGTCGCCCTCTGCGTCTCGCGGACCACGCCGTTCTCGAGGTCGGAGGTGGTCAGCGAGTGGCCGCCACCGCCCTCACCCATGAACACGTCGACCGGCTGCTCCTTCATCTGGCCGTAGACGTACAGCACCACGCTGATGCCGATCCACAGCGCGAAGATCGAGATGAAGGTCCAGATGAAGGTCGCCGTGGTCGGCACGTTGCCCACTTCCGGCTCGTACGGCCAGTTGTGGGTATAGCTGTACTCCTGGCCCGGGCGGTTCGCGGCCGACACCCATCCGCCCCAGAAGAAGAAGGCAGTCAGGTCGCGGATGGTTTCCTCGCCCTGGATCTGCCCGCCTTCCATCCGCTCCGGATAGGTTGGATCGGTGAACATGCGGGTGTAATGCTCGTTCAGCTCATGGAAAGCAAACACCTGCGCGTCGTTCAGCGTGATCTTGTTGGTCGCCTCGTCGTAGGTGTTGTTGTGCATCTCCTTGAGCACGCGCTGTGCGATCGCATCCCGCTCGTAGTCGGTGATGGAGCTCGCGCCCGTGCGCTGCTTCATCTCCTCCTCGTAGTAGGAGCGCATCGATGCGCCGATGCGATGCATGGCCTC
This sequence comes from Gammaproteobacteria bacterium, assembly GCA_019454675.1. Classification (GTDB taxonomy): domain Bacteria; phylum Pseudomonadota; class Gammaproteobacteria; order Steroidobacterales; genus QUBU01. The sequence continues at coordinate 6,650 of JACFNV010000076.1, forward strand.
GGCGGTGAAGTCGGGGCCACGCTCGGCCCCATCGCCCCAGAAGGAGCCATAGAGCATCAGGCCCCTGATGTGGAACACATGCTTGCCATGCTGGAGCATGTCTTCCGAGGCGATCATCTCGCCATTGGGTCCCACGAAGTCGGCGACCGGGGGGGCGCCGGAATAGGTCTGCTGGCCAAGGTAAACCAGGCCAGCAATGCTGATGACGGCGACGATCAGGAAATGGGTGAACCAGTTTTTCTTGTTCAGCAACCACATTGCCAGATTGGAGTCGCCCGGACTCACGTTTGCTGCGTTTGTGCTCATAACTATGGCTCCTTTGCTAGGGTCGCCACTCCCGACCGAAATGGTGTGCTCAGCGTGCAACGGTACCCGTCCAGCGTTGATGATCCATATCAAGTCGCATGATGTATTAGCGGGTACAACGGTAAGTGATACTACGTAGCCGCCCATGCACCAATCGACTGGAAATGCCGGTGATCGCGCTCTTCCGGGAGGCATGGGACAAGCTTCTGGACCAGCCGGGCAGGATGAGCCAGTCAGGCACACTACTTATTGACGACCCTGATGGCTGCCACAAGAATGCCGGCATGCCGATGTGTCTCATAAATGTGACACCCGCTGTCATGCCGGACGGGAAGCGGCCCGCATGATGTCGCGGTTCCTCAGCTGGTTCAGGGATACGCCGCCCATACCCGCCCCGGAAGCCACGGTCGCGCCAGCACCGGAATCTGTGGCAAAAGAGATACCCCCGCCGGCCGGCAAGCTGCGCGATGGCAACTTCGAGAGCTTTTACCCCGGTGGCCAGCTCGGGTTCCGCGGGCACTACGTGAATGGCCGGATGGAGGGGATCCAGGAGTGGTACCACCCCAATGGCCAGCTGCGCGAGCGCCAGGGCTTCAGCAACGACATCAAGGACGGCCCCTGGGAGATGTTCCACCCCAACGGCCAGCTGCGCTCGAAAGGCAGCTTCGCGGCCGGCAAGCGCAACGGTCCCTTCGAGGTACATTACCCCGATGGCCAGCTGCGCTCGCAGGGCACGCACCGGGACGACCAGCGCCACGGCCACTACGAGTCCTGGTACGAGCACGGGCAGCTGCAGGCCCGGGGTGAATTTGCCGCCGGCAAGAGAACCGGGCCATGGGAGGAATTCCATGGCAACGGCGAGCTGAAGCTGAAGGCCAGCTACCAGGATGACCAGTTCGACGGGCTGGTCGAGACCTTCCGCGACAACGGGCGCCTGCAGGCGCGCGAGCACTTCCATGGCGGCAAGCGCGAGGGCTTCTGCGAGTCCTACTTCGAGAACGGCCAGCTGAAGACCCGCGGCACCTACCACGCCGGGATGCTGGATGGCCCCTATGAAATCTACGACAGCAACGGAGAGCTGCAGGAAACCGGCGTCTACCGCAAGGGCGCGGCCAGGTAGGCAGGGGAACAGCGGAGTATTGCCATGCGCAGCCTGATCTATCTCGTCACAAGGTGGTTGTCACGCTTCAAGCCCCTCAATGCCCTTGCCGAGCAGCTGCTCGGCAAGGGCGAGCCCGGCTTCCGCGGCAACTTCAAGGATGGCAAGGAAGAGGGCCCCTGGGAGTTCTACCACGCCAATGGCCAGCTGGAATTCAGGGGGAATTACCACAACGGCCAGCGGCACGGCCCTTGGGAGATGTTCCACGACAATGGCCAGCTGAAGGTGCGCGGCAACTCGAGGCATGGCAGGCCCGACGGCGAGTTCGAGCGCTACGACGAGGTCGGCCGCCTGTTCGAGCGCCTGCATTACAGGGACGGCACGGTCGATGGCCCCTACGAGAAATTCCACGAAAACGGGCAGCTGGCCGAGCACGGCCATTACCGCGAGGGCCGCCCCGAGGGGCTGTGGTACTTCTATTACACCAGCGGCCAGATGAAGAAGCGCGGCCGCTTCGTCGACCGTCGGCGGGTCGGGGTCTGGGAGTTCTTCGATGAAAGCGGCAAGCTGCAGGAACAGCGCAGCTTCACCGCCGATGATACCGGCGCCATCTACTGAAGAACCGGCCTAGCGCTCCAGCAACGCCAGCTTGCCCGGTACGCCATCCCACTCTTCCGCATCGGGTGGCGGCGGCTTCCCGGCACGGATCTTCGGCCAGATCCCGGCGAGCTCGGCATTGAGCCTGATGAAGTGGTGCTGCTCGGCCGAAACCGCCTGCTCGTCGACGATGGCACCGACGATGCAGGCCGGCTCGCACAGGCCGCACTCGATGCATTCATCGGGATCGATGACGAGGAAATTGCTGCCCTCGGCAAAGGCATCCACCGGGCAAACATCGGCGCAATAGGTGTGTTTGCAGTTGATGCAGTTCTCGGTAACGACCAGAGGCATGGCATCCGACCCCTGCTGGATCAGGTGGTATCAGCGCGGCGCAACCGCCACCTCACTGAGGCTACCACCGGCGCGAGAGCGCCCGTGATGGTGGAAATCCCCTACCCCGCACCCCGGGGAGCACCGCTGCCACGCTCCACGCTGCCAAGACTGCGTGCCGCAAGGGCGCCGAGGCCGGCGCCGAAGACGACATGCACGATGAGGGTCAGCAGCGTCATCCCGGCGATCTCGAGTGCCAGGACCAGGCCCCAGGCCGCCTCCAGCCCTACCGCAGCGGCCACGCGCCTGGCCAGCGAGCCAGCCAGGCTGCCGGCGCTCATGACGGCAAGGAAAATCGCCGGCGCCAGCGCGATGGCAGCGAACACCAGCGCGCAGACCGCCACGAAACGCCGGCCCTGGGGAGATGGCGCAAAACGCCCGGCCACGCGAGCCACCACCCGGCGCGACAGCGGCCAGGTCAGCGCCGCACCGAACGCGAGCCCCAGGATGATGGCAAGCAGCATCAATCGGCCTTGTGCCTGTGGCGCCCCGGAAGTGCATTCACCAGCTTCTTGGCAAGGACGCCCAGGGCATAGAGCATGGCCATGAAGCCGGCCCAGCCGGCAAGGGCGGTCAGCGCGTAGCGCAACCCGGTCCTGCGCAGGTGGGAATCGTATTCGGCCTCGGAATGCAGCGTGAAGTGCTGGTCGAAGCGGAACAGGCGCATCGACCGGCAGGGCTCTCCCGCCTCGGGGTAATAGACCGGCTCGCCGCTGTCGACCACGTCGCGCCACTGCTGGCATGCCGGATCGCGCAGGTCGGCGACGATACCCGCATCGTGCCCCGGCCATATGGCAACGATCAGCACGAAGGTCGACACCAGGGAAACAAGGCCGAACATGGCCCAGAAGCGTTGCCAGGGATTGAGTCGCTCGATCATTGCCGTTTCCCGACTGTCAGGCCGATTGCCTGTTACATGAACTGTACTCATGGCGCATGGTGGATGCCACCACCTGCAGCAGAAAATATCGCCGGGCGGGAGCCGCTCAATCGCGCGAACGCAGCGCCGCCGGCACTATCACCACCGAACCCAGGCCATAGGCCACCAGCCAGGCGGCACCTGCCACCCAGAGCATGGCATCGCGATGCCCGGGCACGAGCCAGCCACCACCCATCCGCACCGTCACGGCGATGGCCATCGCGACCTGCAGCACGTGCAGCAGCACGCGTGCCACCGGCAGGTTGCCGGCACGCTGGCGGCCGACGCGCAGGAACATCACCAGGGTCATGGTGCCGATGCCGCCCGCCGCCAGCGCGTGCAGCGCACCGGCATCCGGCAACAGCAGCACCCCGAGATGCTGCAGCCCGATCAGCACCAGGCCGAGCACGATCCAGAAAAACGCGAGGTGCATGGGCCAGGTCTCCGGATCGCGGAACACCCTGCCGCTGTGCCAGCGCAGCATCTGCCAGGCCAGCACCCCGGCAACGGCAAGCGCAACGATACCGGCCCCGATGCGCAAGCCAGCAGTCTCGCACAGCACCAGCGCCAGCATGCCGATGACACCCGCCAGCTCGAAGCGCGGCCGTGGCACGATGCGTACCACGTACCCCTGATTGCGCAGGGTGCCGATGGTAGCGGTGGGCACGGCACGGCCACCCATCACCATCACCAGCACGGCAACCACGTAGGCCGACAGTATGGCGGGATCCTGCCCGACCACCGGCAGCCAGCCGATTTCGATGGCATAGGTAACGACTCCCGCCAGCCCGAGCGCCATCATGATGATCGGGAAGACCAGGTTGCGCAGCCGCCTCACGCCCCCGAAGCGGCGCACGCCCAGCACCGCAAGGGCAAGCGGAAAGGCAATGCCCGCAAGCAGCTGCAGCCACGGCAGCAGGCCGGCGGACGAAGCCACGGACGACAGGCGCCCCAGCAGCCACAACAGCCACAGCGCAAGCAGCTGCCGCCAGGGCAGCGCCGGCAACAGGTAGCCGGCAATCACCGCATAGCTGT
>JACFNV010000077.1:0-3429 GCA_019454675.1 Gammaproteobacteria bacterium
GCCAGACCTGGGCGTCGAAGACATCCTCGAAACTGTCGACCTGCTCGAGCACGGCGCGCACCCGCTCGCGCAGCTCCGGGGTCGGGCGCTGGTCGGCGCAGGCAGTGCCGGCCGCCAGCAGCAGGAGCGGGCCGATGAGGCCGACGAGGCGCCGGCGTCGTTCAGGCGCCCGTGTCGTTGGCGAGCTGCTGGCGGATGAAGGAGTCGACATCAGCAAGGGCCACCTTTGCCTCGGCACCGCTGCGGCGCTGCCGGTACTCGACCATGCCATCCTTGAGGCCGCGCTCGCCGAGCACCAGCCGGTGCGGGATGCCGAGCAGGTCCGCCTCGGCGAACTTGACCCCGGGCCGTGCGTCGCGGTCGTCGAGCAGTACCTCGATCCCGGCCTCGCGCAATCCTGCATAAAGCCGTTCGGCCGCCGCCGTGACCGCGTCGGAGTTTTTCGGGTTGAGCACCAGCAGCATGAGGTCGAAGGGGCTCATGGGCGCGGGCCAGATGATGCCGTTCTCGTCGTGGTTCTGCTCGATGGCGGCCGCCACGATGCGTGAGACGCCGATGCCGTAGCAGCCCATGAGCATCACGCGTTCCTTGCCGTCCTGGTCGAGCACCACGGCATTCATCGCCCGGCTGTACTTGTCGCCCAGCTGGAAGATGTGCCCGACCTCGATGCCGCGCGCGATATCGAGCGTGCCGCCGCCACCCGGGCTCGGGTCGCCGGCGACGACATTGCGCAGGTCCGCGACCATCGGTTCGGCGGCATCGCGGCCCCAGTTGACACCCGTCTGGTGGTGGTCGCCGCGGTTGGCGCCCGCGACGAAATCGGCGAGGTGCGCAGCGGCGTGGTCGGCGATCACCGGCAGGCCGAGCCCCACCGGGCCGAGGAAGCCGGTGGGCACGCCGGTGGTTTCCAGCACCCGCTCGGCGCTGGCCAGCGCCAGCGGGCTGGCCACCTGCGGCAGGCGCTCGGCCTTGATGGCGTTGAGCTGGTGGTCGCCACGCAGCGCGAGGGCGACGAGGCCGCCGTCGCTGCCTTCGACCAGCAGCAGCTTCAGGCAACGGCTGGCCGGCACGCCGAGGAAGGCGCCGACCTCCTCGATGCTGCGCGCCCCCGGGGTGGCCACGGTTTCCAGCGTGGTCGTTGGCGCGGGCCGCGGGCCGGCGGGCGGCAGGCTCGGGGTCGCCTCGACGTTGGCGGCGTACTGGTCGCCATCGCAGTAGGCGATGGCATCCTCGCCCGAGTCGGCGAGCACGTGGAATTCCTGCGAGCGCGAGCCGCCGATCTCGCCCGAGTCGGCCTCCACGGTGCGGAAGTGCAGGCCGAGCCGCGTGAAGATGCGGGTGTAGGCGCGCGCCATCGCCTGGTAGGTTTCCTCGAGCGACGCCTGGTCCATGTGGAAGGAGTAGGCATCCTTCATCACGAACTCGCGTGCCCGCATCAGGCCGAAGCGCGGGCGGATCTCGTCGCGGAACTTGGTCTGGATCTGGTAGTAGTTGACCGGCAGCTGGCGGTAGCTGCGCAGCTCGCGACGGGCGATGTCGGTGATGATCTCCTCGTGGGTCGGGCCGAAGCAGTATTCGCGCTGCTGGCGGTCGTGGATGCGCAGCAGCAGGTCGCCATAGCGGTCCCAGCGCCCGGTTTCCTGCCACAGTTCGGCGGGCTGCACCGCGGGCATTAGCACCTCGAGCGCGCCGGCGCGGTCCATCTCCTCGCGCACCACCTGCTCCACCCGGCGCAGCACCCGCAGGCCGAGCGGCATCCAGCTGAAGATGCCCGAGGTCAGGCGGCGCACCAGGCCTGCGCGCAGCAGCAGCTGGTGGCTGACGACCTCCGCCTCGGCGGGGGTTTCCTTGAGCGTGGTCCACGGTAACTGGCTGAGGCGCATGGGAGGATGCCGGCTGGCTGGAAAACGGCGTCATTCTAGCCACAAAGCCGGTGCAAGTCGCTTGGCCGACGCATGGCCCGGAGCCGGCGAACCGTGGCAAAATCCGCGCATGGAAATCCCCGCCCATGGCTGAACCGGAAGAGAAGCTGCTCCGCCGCAAGCGGCGCGGCATCTACCTGCTGCCCAACCTGCTGACCACCGGCAGCCTGTTTGCCGGCTTCTACGGCATCATCGCCAGCATCGACGGGCGCTACGAGCCGGCTGCCATCGCCATCATCGTGGCCGGCGTGCTCGATGGCCTCGATGGCCGCATCGCGCGGCTGACCGGCACCGAGTCGGAATTCGGCACCCAGTACGACAGCCTCTCGGACATGGTCTCCTTCGGGCTGGCCCCGGCGGTCATCGTCTACCAGTGGGGGCTGGTGCGGCTGGCCGAATACGGCTGGCTGTGGGCCAAGCTCGGCTGGCTGGCCGCCTTCGTCTACGCGGTGTCCGGTGCGCTGCGCCTCGCGCGCTTCAACGTGCGCGTGCACAGCGTCGACCGGCGCTTCTTCGAGGGCCTGCCGAGCCCCTCGGCCGCCGGGCTGATGATGAGCATGGTCTGGCTGGGCACCCGGCTCGAATGGGACGGTGGCTATGCGCTGGCGCTGGCCTTCGTCGTCTCCTTCGTGGCCGGCCTGCTGATGGTCTCGCAGTTCCCCTTCTACAGCTTCAAGCAGGTCCATGCCCGGGGGCGCATTTCCTTCACCTACGTGATCCTCGTGCCGCTGGTGTTCGTGCTGATCGCCATGGACCCGCCGAGCGTGCTGTTCGCCATCGGCATCATCTATGCGCTCTCCGGCCCCCTCTTCGGCCTGTGGCGCCGGCACCGCCATCGCCAGGCCCAGCTGCCCCAGCAGGGGAAATCGGCGGGGGACTGAGCATGGTCGCACGCGTGGCCGCAACCGTCCGCCAGCAGGCCGTGCTTGCGGAGCTCGGCATCGAGGTCTGGCGCCGGCGTGGCGCCGGCCCGCTGCCGGCGGCCGGCGCAGGGGCAGCCATGCCCGGTCCGGTCGTGGCAGATGCGCCGCCTGCCGCGGATGCCCAATCCACTCCCGCCTGGGAGGCCCTGCGTGCGACGGTGCGCGACTGCCGGCGCTGCGCGCTGCACGAGGGCCGCACGCAGGCCGTGTTCGGCGTCGGCAGCGAGACGGCGGCATGGATGATCATCGGCGAGGCACCCGGCGTGGAGGAGGACCGCCGTGGCGAGCCCTTCGTCGGCCGCGCCGGCCAGCTGCTCGACGAGATGCTGCGCGCGGTGGGCGTCGAGCGCGGGCAGGTCTACATCGCCAACGTCCTCAAGTGCCACCCCCCGGGCAACCGCGATCCGCGCCCCGAGGAGGTGGCCGCCTGCGCGGATCATCTCGCGGCGCAGCTCAGGCTGGTGTCGCCGCGGCTCATCCTCGCCGTCGGGCGCATCGCCGCGCAGGCGCTGCTGGGGGCGGCCACGCCGCTCGGGCGCCTGCGCGGGCAGGCACATGCCGGCCCGCAGGGCATCCCGCTGGTC
>JACFNV010000077.1:3439-10932 GCA_019454675.1 Gammaproteobacteria bacterium
GTACCATCCGGCGTACCTGCTGCGGACGCCGGCCGACAAGCGCAAGGCCTGGGATGACCTGCGCTTCGCCTGTTCGATCGCCCCGCCGCGCAGCCCGTGAACGCCAACCCGGACAGCCTGCCGCCGCTCATCCGCGAGATGCGCCAGGACGATGTCCCCTGCGTCGTCGCGCTCGAGCGCGAGGCCTACGACTTCCCCTGGACCATCGGCATCTTCCGCGACTGCCTGCTGGCGGGCTACCTGAGCCTGGTGGTCGAGCACCGCCGTGCGCTGCGTGCCTACGCCATCATGTCGGTGGCGGCCGGCGAGGCGCACCTGCTGAACCTCTGCGTGGCGCTGGATAGCCGTCGCGCGGGCTACGGGCGCCTGCTGCTGGAGACGCTGGTCGGGCACGCCACGCGCGCGGGGGCCGAGCGCATCCACCTGGAAGTGCGCCCCTCCAACGAGGCGGCCCTGGCGCTCTACCAGGCCCACGGCTTCGAGCGCATCGGCCTGCGGCGGCGCTACTACCGCGCGCGCATGGGCAACGAGGATGCGATCTTGCTGGCACGGACGCTGGGTCGGCCGCGCTGATGCAAGGGCGCTCTCTCTGGCGGCGACAAGCGGTACTGGGCTGGGCGTTCTACGACTGGGCCAACTCCGCCTTCGCGCTCAGCATCATGACCAGCTTCTTCCCGGTGCTGATGGCCGGCTACTGGAACGATGGCGCGCCTTCGAGCGTCGGTACCTTCCGGCTCGGCATGGCCAATGGCATCTCGAGCCTGCTGGTGGCGCTGCTGACGCCGCTCATCGGCACGCTGGCCGATCGCGGCGGACGGCGCAAGGCCTGGCTGCTGTGGGTCACCGGCCTCGGTTGCGCGATGACCGCAGCGCTGTATTTCCTTGCCGCCGGCATGTGGTTCGCCGCCGCGCTGCTTTATGTCGGCGCCTCGGGGGCCTTTGCCATCGGCAATTCGCTGTACGACTCGCTGCTGGTGGATGTCGCCGCGCCCGCTGAGTACGACCGGGTGTCGGCCTGCGGCTATGCGCTGGGCTACCTCGGCAGCGCACTGCTGTTCACGCTCAACGTGCTGATGGTGCTGCATCCAGCGCGCTTCGGGCTTGCCTCCGCCGACCACGCGGTGCGCGTGGCCTTCGTGCTGGTGGCGCTGTGGTGGCTGGTGTTTTCGCTGCCGCTGGCCTGGTGGGTGCGCGATGATGCCGGGCGGGACGCGGCGCCGGTGGCGCTGGCCGCCGGCTTCCGGCAGCTGGCCGATACCTTGCGCAGCGTGCGCCGGCACCCCGCGCTGTGGCGCTTCCTGCTGGCCTACTGGCTCTACATCGATGCGGTCTTCACCATCATCAAGATGGCGGTCGACTACGGCCTGGCGCTCGGCCTCCCGCAGCAGGCCCTGATCCAGGCCATCCTGCTGACCAACTTCGTGGCCTTTCCGGCGGCACTGGCCTTTGGCTGGCTGGGCACGGCCATCGGCACGCGCGCGGGCATCTACGTGGGGCTCGGCATCTACCTGCTGGCCACGGCGGCCGCCGGCTTCCTGCGGCTCGAGTGGCACTTCTATGCGCTGGCCGTGGTCATCGGCCTGGTGCAGGGTGGCGTGCAGAGCCTGAGCCGCTCCTTCTTCGCACGGCTGGTGCCCGCCGGCCGCAGCGGCGAGTACTTCGGCTTCTACAACATGCTCGGCAAGTTCGCCGCCATCATCGGGCCGGTGCTGGTCGGCGTCGTCACCCTGTTCAGCGGCAGCCAGCGCCTGGGGTTGGTCTCGCTGCTGCTGCTGTTCAGCGCCGGCCTCGTGCTGCTGGTGCGCGTGCCGGCCGAAAGCGCCGCAGCCGGCGGCTGAAGGCGGCCGTGTCCCGCGTATCGCCGCTGCCGCCATAGCGCAGTTGCAGGTAGAGCGTGGTCAGGGCAAGGGTCTCCGCCGCGAGGTCGGGCCGCAGCCCGGCCACCACGCTGGCGTAGGCGCTGGGTGTCTCGCCCGGGCGCCGCGGCCGGCCGGTGGCGGCCGCCAGGCGCCGGCAGAGCCCGTCGTACCGCTGGCGCAGCCGGTCGCGCGCGCCCTGCCTGCGGCGGCCGCCAAGCCAGGCCAGCAGCACCAGGCACAGGCTGGCGGCGGCACCCGCCAGCAGGGCCAGCTGCAGCGGCCGGGGCATCCTGAAGCCGAGGCCGAGCAGCAGGCGCTCCTGGGCCTCGGGGCCGAAGGCCAGCACCCAGCGGTCCCAGGCGGCATTCACCGCATCCCAGGACAGCACCACCCCGCCGACCACGCGGCTGCTGCGCCACAGGCGCATGCCGCCGGGTGCGCCGGCGAGGATCTCGCCGATGCCGCGCTCGATGCGCTCGGGGGCCACCGCGGCGGTGGGGTCGATGCGCCGCCAGGCGCCATCGACCCACGCCTCGACCCAGGCATGGGCATGGGCCTGGCGGATGATCCAGTAATCGCCGATCGGGTTGTGCTCGCCGCCCTGGTAGCCGGCGACCACGCGTGCCGGGATGCCCGCCGCACGCGCCAGCACCGCCAGCGCCGAGGCGTAGTGCTCGCAGAAGCCGCTGCGGGTGTCGAACAGGAACTCGTCGACCGGCTGGGCACCGAGCAGCGGCGGCTTGAGTGAGTAGCGGAAGGGCTGCTCGTGGAACAGCTGCAGCAGGCGCTGCAGGTAGTCGCGATCGTCCGTCGCCGCAGCGCGCAGCCGGGTGGCCAGTTCGAGCGTGCGCGGGTTGCGCCCAGCGGGCAGCTGCAGGTTGGCAGCCAGCCCTTCGGCCCCGATCGCGCTCCGCACGCTGCCGCCGATGGCCGAGCGGGCGCGATAGGAGAACCGGTCGTGGATCGGCTCGGTGTTGAGCAGCTCCATGGCCGGGCCCAGCCCGGCACGGGGTGCCGACCATTGCAGCGGCGTTTCCAGTGCGAGCAGCCAGCGTCCGCCCTGCGGCTCGAGCACCAGCTCGTAGCTGTATTGCACGCCATCGGTTTCCACGGCTGCCGGCGGAGTGCTGGCCGGCGGCCGGCGTACCGACCAGCCGCGCCCGTCGAAGTGCTCCAGCACCGGGCCGCGCCAGTACAGCGCCCCGGCGGGGGGCGTGCCATCCCGGAAGCGGGCGCGGAAGGCGATGGCGTCGGAGAGGCCGAGTGCGCTGATGTCGCCGGGGCGGATCTCCTCGGACAGGCCGCTGATGCCGCTGGAAGCCTTGTCGGGCAGCGACCAGAAGGGGCCGGGAAGCCGCGGGAAGAGGATGAAGAGCACGGCTGCCAGCGGCAGCGCCTGCACCAGCAGCCGCGCCGCCAGCCGCAGTGCGCCGGCCATGGGCAACAGGCTTTCCTGGCGGGCGGTCTGCAGCAGCGCGGCGCTGATGCCGAGCGTGCCCGCCACCAGCCAGGCCAGCATGCCGATGGCCTGCTCGCGCAGGAATGCCGCAAACAGCAGGAACAGGCTGATGAAGATCAGCACCATCCGGTCGCGCTGGCCGCGCGTCTCGAGCAGCTTCATGGCGCCCATGACCAGCAGCAGCGCGGAGCCCGCCTGGATGCCGGAGATGCTGCGGTAGCTGATGGCCACCGCAAGGAAGCCGAGCACCGCCAGCGGGATGCGTATCCACAAGGCAGGCAGCGGCCAGCCGCGCCGCGCGGCGCCGATGCGCCACAGTCCGCAGCCGAGCAGCAGCAGCGGGATCCAGGGCGCCACCGCCAGCAGGTGGGGCAGGCCACCGAGCAGCAACGCGCCGGCGGCCCAGGCAAGCTGCTGCGGGCTGTCCTCCATCGACTGCCGGGTGGATGCCGCTGCCGCCATCAGGCCTCATCCGCCGGCAGGCCCGCGACGGCCAGCCGCGCCAGGCAATGGTGCAGGTGCCGTTGCCCGCCAGCAGACCCCAGCTCGCTGCCCGGCAGGCGCAGGCGCCAGTGCACGCCGGCCGCGGCGGCATCGATCACCAGGCGTGCCAGCCTTGCGGCGCGTGCATCGGAATGGCCGGCCATGGCATCCCAGTCGAAGCAGGGCGGGGCCTGCGTCTCGCTGTCGTGGTCTTCGCCAACCACGAGCCCGGTGCCGCGCAGGTAGCGGCGCCAGACGATGCGCCGCGGGGTATCGCCCGGCCGGTAGGGGCGCAGGCCGGCGAAGGAGTCCCCGTCGCGCGACTGCGGCCGCCTGCCGGTGCTGCTGGCCGCCGCCGCCGCGGGAGGCTGCACGCTGCCCGCCGGTGCCGGGCGCGGGTAGACCAGCTGCCGGCTGTCGATGTGGACCCAGCTCCAGGCGCGTACCAGCCCCAGCGGGGCACGGGTCTGCAGCCGCAGGGCAGGCAGTGCCTGCCAGCCGCGTCGCTGCGTGGCGAGGGGCAGCTCGACGCAGCGGCTGGCGAGGGCCGCGGGCCCGGCGGCAACCGGTGCCGTGCCGGGCCAGTCGAGGAACAGTTCGCGGCGGTCGACGCCGGCCTCGTCGCGCAGCAGGAAGCGTACCCGCAGCAGCTCGCCGGCGAAGACCGGCTCGGCACCCAGGCAATGCAGCTGCAATCCGTCGAGGATGCCGTGCGCGTGATAGATGCCGGCGATGCCGAGCCCGGCCAGCACGAAGCCGAGCGCAAAGCCGAGGTTGTTGTTGTAGTTCATGGCACCGGCCAGCATGGTGACCAGCAGCACGGCGAAGGCCATACCCGCGGGAGTGGGCAGGATGTAGATGCGCGAGGAGGAGAGCCGCAGCCGTGCCGGGTCGCGGCCCTGGCGGCGCAGTGCCCAGCGTCGGCCGCGTTCGGCGAGCCGGTCACGCAGGCGCTGCGTGGCGAAGCGCCGGGCGGCCGCCGGCCCGCTCAGCTGCCGGCCCTCACGGGATGGCCACCTCGTCGAGCACCTTGCGCGCCGGTTCGACGGCGCCGGGCAGGCCGGCATCGCGTCCGTGCAGCCGGTGGCCGGCCACCGCGGTGAAGACCGCCTGCACATCCTCCGGGTAGACCCCCTCGTGGCCGTTCATCAGCGCCCAGGCGCGTGCCGCCGCCACCAGGTCGGTGGCGGCGCGCGGGGACAGCCCCAGCTCGATCTCCGGCGACTCGCGCGTGTAGCGCACGAGCGCCTGCACGTAGTCGAGCGCGGCATCGCCGAGTCGCACCGCCCGTGCGGCGGTCTGCAGCCCGGCCAGGCTGCCGGGGTCCACCAGTGGCCGGAGCGTGGCGAGCAGCTCGCGGCGATCATCCCCGCGCAGCAGCTTGCGCTCCAGCGCGGCCGGCGGATAGCCGAGGCCGATGCGCATCAGGAAGCGGTCGAGCTGGCTCTCGGGCAGCGGGAAGGTGCCGGCCTGGTGGAGCGGGTTCTGCGTGGCGATGACGAAGAAGGGGGAGGGCAGGGCGTGGCTTTCGCCATCGATGCTGACCTGGCGCTCCTCCATGGCCTCCAGCAGCGCGCTTTGCACCTTGGGCGGCGCCCGGTTGATCTCGTCGGCAAGCACCAGCTGGGCAAACACCGGGCCCGGCTGGAAGACGAGGCGCTCGCTGCGGCGCTCGAAGATCTGCGCGCCGGTGATGTCGGCGGGCAGCATGTCGCTGGTGAACTGGATGCGGCGGAAGTCGAGGCCGAGGACGGTGGCCAGGCTGCGCGCGAGCAATGTCTTGCCGACGCCAGGCACGTCCTCGATCAGCAGGTGGCCGGCGGCGAGCAGGCAGCTGACGGCAAGGCGGATCTCGTCGGGCTTGCCGAGGATGACCAGGCCGACCTCGCCGGCGATCCGCTCGGCCAGGGCGCGTGCCGTCGCGACCGGTGGCGCTTGCGGGCTCATCGCCGGGCGCTTCCCGTGGCCACCGTCTTCAGCCGAGCCGCGCCAGCTGCTCGCCGAGCTGGCCGATTTCCTGGGTGGTGGCGCGCAGGCGCTCGCGCTCCTTGTCCACCACCGCTGCCGGCGCATGGTCGACGAACTGGCGGTTGGCCAGCTTGCCCTCGATGCGCCTGCGCTCGGCCTGCGCCCTGGCCAGCGCCTTGCCCAGCCTCTCGCGCTCGGCGTCGACGTCGATCAGCCCCGCCATCGGCACGAGGATGCGCATGCCGCCCAGCAGCGCCGTGGCACAGGCGGGGGCTTCCTCGCCGCTCTCCAGCATGCGCACCGACTCCAGCCGCGCGAGCTGCGCCAGCCACTGCCACTGGCTGCCCACGCGCGCGCGGTCCTGCCCGTCGGCATCCTCGAGCAGCACCGGCAGCGGCTTGCCGGGGGCGATGTTCATCTCGCCGCGGATCTGGCGGATGCCGAGCACGAAGCCCTGCACCCAGGCGATCTCCGCCTCGGCCTCCGCATCGGCGGGGAACGCATCGGCGGCGGGGTAGGGCTCGAGCATCACCGTCTCGCCGTCGTGCCCGGCGCTTGGCGCCACCTTGCGCCAGAGCTCGTCGGTGATGAAGGGCATCAGCGGGTGCAGCGCGCGGAGCAGCACCTCGAGCACCTCGACCAGCGTGCGGCGCGTGGCATCGCGTGCAGCGGCGTCCTGCGCGTCCTCGTGGAGCACCGGCTTGCTGAGCTCGAGATACCAGTCGCAGTACTCGTTCCAGGTGAACTCGTAGAGCGCGCGCGCCACCAGGTCGAAGCGGTAGAGCGCGAGCTGCTCGTGCACGGTGGCCAGCGTCCTGCCCAGCCGCGAGCGGATCCAGCGATCGGCCAGCGACAGGACCTGCGCATCCGTCGCGGCCGGCGGCTGGCCTTCCACGTTCATCAGCACGTAGCGGGTGGCGTTCCACAGCTTGTTGCAGAAGTTGCGGTAGCCCTCGATGCGGTTGAGGTCGAAGCGGATGTCGCGCCCGGTGCTGGCCAGCGCCGCGAAGGTGAAGCGCAGGGCATCGGTGCCGAACTCGGGGATGCCGTCGGGGAACTGCCGGCGGGTGGCCTTCTCGATCTGCGGGCGCAGGTGCGGCTGCATCAGGCCGCTGGTGCGCTTGGCGACCAGCGTCTCGAGGTCGACGCCGTCGATGAGGTCGAGCGGGTCGAGGATGTTGCCCTTGGACTTCGACATCTTCTCGCCGCGCTCGTCGCGGATGAGGCCGGTGATGTAGACCTCGCGGAAGGGCACCTCGCCCGCGAACTTCAGGCCCATCATGATCATGCGGGCCACCCAGAAGAAGATGATGTCGAAGCCGGTGACCAGCACGCTGGTGGGGTAGAAGCCCGCCAGCTCCGCCGTTTTTTCGGGCCAGCCGAGCGTGGAGAAGGGCCACAGCGCCGAGGAGAACCAGGTGTCGAGCACGTCCTCGTCCTGGCGTAGGCGCACTTCATCACCCAGCCCGTGCGAGGCGCGCACCGCCGCCTCGCTGCGCCCCACGTAGACCTTGCCGGCCTCGTCGTACCAGGCCGGGATGCGATGCCCCCACCACAGCTGGCGGCTGATGCACCAGTCCTGGATGTTGTGCATCCACTGGAAATAGGTCTTGGCCCAGTTGCCGGGCACGAAGCGGATGCGGCCATCCTCCACCGCCGCGATGGCGGGTGCCGCCAGCGGGGCGATCTTCACGTACCACTGGTCGGTGAGCCAGGGCTCGAGC
>JACFNV010000173.1 GCA_019454675.1 Gammaproteobacteria bacterium
GGTGGTGGCGAGGGTGCTCGGCCTCGATCGCGTGCTCGACCAGCAGGGCGGGATCGACTTCAGCGCGCTGCTCGGCTTCTGCGCGGTATTCGGCTTTGGCGGCGCGCTGATCTCGCTTGCCATGTCCAAGTGGGTGGCCAAGCGCAGCACCGGTGCCCGGGTGATCACCCAGCCGCGGGACGCCACCGAGGCCTGGCTGGTCGAGACCGTGCAGCGCCAGGCCCGCCAGGCCGGCATCGGCATGCCCGAGGTGGCCATCTACGATGCCCCCGACATGAATGCCTTCGCCACCGGTGCACGGCGCAACAGCGCACTGGTTGCGGTCAGCACCGGCCTGCTGCGGCAGATGGACCGCCGCGAGGTGGAGGCGGTGCTGGGGCACGAGATCACCCATGTCGCCAATGGCGACATGGTCACCCTCACCCTGATCCAGGGCGTGGTGAATACCTTCGTGCTGTTCCTGTCGCGGGTGATCGGCTATCTGGTCGACAGCGCCCTGTCGCGCGGGGAGCGTGGCAACCAGCGTGGCCAGGGACCGGCCTTCTTCATCACCAGCCTGGTGGCCCAGCTGGTGCTTGGCGTGCTGGCCAGCATGATCGTCGCCTGGTTCTCCCGCCAGCGCGAGTTCCGTGCCGATGCCGGCGGCGCAGGCCTCGCCGGCCGCGAGGGCATGATCGCCGCGCTGGAGCGGCTGAAGTCCGCCCACGGTCCCCCGGTGCTGCCCGATTCGCTGAAGGCCTTCGGCATCGCGGGGGGTGGCCGGATGTCGCGGCTGTTCCTGTCGCATCCGCCGCTCGACGAGCGCATTGCTGCGCTGCGCAATGCGGAGGCCGTGCGTCGCGGCTGAGTCCGCTCCGGCGACTGTCGGCGATTATGTGAATCGCTTCGTTTCGCGCCCGCCCTTCGAGCAGCTAGCCTCGATCATCACCGCATGCCGCCGCGCAGGCTTCCCGCCGGCCGCGGCCGGCTTGCTTTCGCCGGGGTGATTGGCTATGAATCAGCCAGGGTCAGGCTTGGGTTGTTGATGTCGATGCTCACCAGGATGCTGCCGCTCGCGGCGCTTGCGCTGGCGGTTCTTGCTGCCGTTGCGTCGGCGCAGGAGGCCGTGCCGCGCCCGCCGGGGCTGAGCGCCGAGGTGGCCTTCTGGCAGCGTGCCTTTGCCGAGTGCACCTCCGAGCAGGGCCTCGTCCACGACAACCGGCACCTCGACATCGTCTACGAGAAGATCGATGCCTCGGGCGAGGGCGGCCCGGCGCGCCTGCAGCGGCTGGCGGAGGCGGCACGCGCCAGGTACG
>JACFNV010000174.1 GCA_019454675.1 Gammaproteobacteria bacterium
TCACCGACGTGGTTTCGCTCGGCTCGCTGGACGAGGTCGCGCTGTTGCGACTGGCGGCCACGGCCGAGCGTCATTCGGAGCATCCGCTGGCGGAGGCGGTCCGAGCGCTCGCAGCAGAGCGCGGGATGCCGCAGGCTGAGCCGGCCCGCTTCGTAGCCCTGCCCGGGCGTGGCGTGCGCGCCGAGGTGGACGGGCGGGTGGTCGAGATCGGCAACCGCCGCCTGCTCGCCGGTGGCGCGGATGGAACCACACCTGACGTTGCCCAGCGGCTCGAAGCCGAGGGCAAGACCTTGCTATTCGTGGCCGTGGATGGCGAGCTCGCCGGCCTGTTCGCCGCTCAGGACACGCCGCGTCCGGAAGTGGCCGACGCACTGGCGGCCGTGCGCGCGGCCGGCATCAGCCGTATCGAACTGCTGACCGGCGACAACGAGCGCACCGCCGTCGCCGTCGCCGCGCCGCTGGGCCTTGACTACCGTGCCGACCTGTTGCCCGAGGACAAGATCGGCATCGTGCGCGAGCTGCAGAGCCAGGGACACCGCGTCCTGATGGTCGGTGATGGCGTCAACGACGCCCCCGCGCTGGCCCAGGCCGACGTGGGCATCGCCATGGGCGGCGGCACCGACATCGCGATGGAGGCTGCCCACGTCGTGCTGATGCGCGAGGACTGGCGGCTCGTGGCCGAGGCGGTGCACATTGCGCGGCGCACGATGGGGGTGGTACGCGCCAACATCGCCTTCACGGCTCTGTACAACCTCTTCGGCCTGTCGCTGGCGGCCTTCGGCCTGCTGCCACCCATCTTCGCGGCGGCGCTGCAGTCCATTCCCGACATCGGCATCCTGGCCAACTCATCGCGGCTGATCCGCCACCGGGAGGGTGCCCGTGGCTGAGGAGGCGGCACTGCCACGCCAGCAGACGGGCTGGGGCCCGTTGTTCGCCGCCTGGCTCATCGCGCTGCTGGCTTCGCTCGCGGTGCTGTTCGTCGGCGAAGTCATGGGTCAGGCGCCTTGCAATCTGTGCTGGTTCCAGCGCGCCTTCATGTTCCCGCTGGCGATCATGCTGGGCGTGGCCAGCCTGCGTGCGGATGCGGCCGTCTGGCCCTACGCGCTGCCGCTGGCTGTCGGTGGCGGGCTGGTGGCAGGCTTTCACAGCCTGCTCTACCTGGGCTTGATCCCCGAGCGCATCACGCCCTGCAGTCGGGGCGTGTCCTGCACCAGTGCCGACATGACCATCCTGAGCGGCCTGCCGCTGCCCCTGCTGGCGCTGGCTGCCTTCGTCGCCATC
>JACFNV010000078.1:0-7261 GCA_019454675.1 Gammaproteobacteria bacterium
CATCGACGAGCTGCACACCATGGTCGGCGCCGGCAAGGCCGAGGGCGCGATGGATGCCGGCAACATGCTCAAGCCCGCGCTTGCCCGCGGCGAGCTGCACTGCGTGGGCGCCACCACGCTCGACGAGTACCGCCAGTACATCGAGAAGGATGCCGCGCTCGAGCGCCGCTTCCAGAAGGTGCTGATCGACGAGCCGACGGTGGAGGACACCATCGCCATCCTGCGCGGGCTCAAGGAGCGCTACGAGGTGCACCACCGGGTGCAGATCACCGACCCCGCCATCGTCGCCGCGGCCACGCTTTCGCACCGCTACATCGCCGATCGCCAGCTGCCCGACAAGGCCATCGACCTCATCGACGAGGCGGCCTCGCGCATCCGCATGGAGATCGACTCCAAGCCCGAGGAGATGGACCGCCTCGACCGGCGCATCATCCAGCTGAAGATCGAGCGCGAGGCGCTGAAGAAGGAAACCGACGAGGCCTCGCGCAAGCGCCTTGCCGACCTCGAGGGGCAGCTGGCGGTGCTGGGCCGCGAGTACGCCGACCTCGAGGAGGTGTGGAAGGCCGAGAAGGCCTCGGTGCAGGGCGAGGCCAGCATCAAGGAAGATCTCGAGCTGGCGCGGCGCGACCTCGAGACCGCGCGGCGCGCGCAGGATCTCGCGCGCATGTCGCAGATCCAGTACGGGCGCATCCCCGAGCTGGAGAAGCGGCTGGCCGAGGCGCTGGCCTCCGAGACCAAGGAAAACCGGCTGTTGCGCAACAAGGTCACCGACGAGGAGGTGGCCGAGGTGGTCTCCAAGTGGACCGGCATCCCGGTGTCGAAGATGCTCGAGGGCGAGCGCGACAAGCTGCTGCGCATGGAGGAGGCGTTGCGCCAGCGCGTGGTGGGCCAGGACGAGGCGGTGCGTGCGGTCTCCGATGCGGTGCGCCGCTCGCGCGCCGGGCTTGCCGATCCCGACCGGCCCAATGGCTCCTTCCTGTTCCTCGGTCCCACCGGCGTCGGCAAGACCGAGCTGTGCAAGGCGCTGGCGGTGTTCCTCTTCGATACCGAGGAGGCGCTGGTGCGCCTGGACATGTCCGAGTTCATGGAGAAGCACTCGGTGGCGCGCATGATCGGCGCCCCGCCGGGCTACGTGGGCTACGAGGAGGGCGGCTTCCTCACCGAGGCGGTGCGCCGCAAGCCCTACTCGGTGATCCTGCTCGACGAGGTCGAGAAGGCGCACCCGGATGTCTTCAACGTGCTGCTGCAGGTGCTCGACGACGGCCGCCTCACCGATGGCCAGGGGCGTACCGTGGACTTCCGCAACACGGTGGTGGTGATGACCTCCAACCTCGGCTCGCAGCGCATCCAGCAGCTGGCGGGCGAGGCCGGCTACGAGCGCATGAAGGCCGCGGTGATGGAGGAGGTGAGGGATCATTTCCGTCCCGAGTTCATCAACCGCGTGGACGATATCGTCGTCTTCCGCCCGCTGGTCGCCGAGCAGCTGCGCCGCATCGCGATGATCCAGCTCGACTACCTGCGCCGGCGGCTGGCCGGTCGCGAGCTGGGCCTCGAACTCTCCGAGGCGGCGCTCGACCGCCTGGCCGAGGCGGGTTTCGATCCGGTCTATGGCGCACGGCCGCTCAAGCGGGCCATCCAGGCCCATATTGAAAATCCGCTGGCACAGGAGATACTGAGGGGCCGCTTCGCGCCGGGCGACATCATCGAGGTCGATGTCGCCGGGGGCGAGCTGGCATTTGGTGCACGCAAGGCCCCGGCCGCGTGAGCAGGCCCGGCTGGCGGGCCCTACAGCAACAGGTGTGACATGCCTATTTTCGATTATCGCTGCAAGCAGTGCGGACACAGCTTCGATGCGCTGCAGAAGCTGGGCGAGGCGCCGCTGCGCGAGTGCCCCGAGTGCGGCAAGGCCGCGCTGGAGAAGCTGGTGTCGGCGCCGGCACTGCAGGTCAAGGGTGGCGCGGGCCGTTCATCGACGGCCGGCCACAGCCATTCGCACGGTGGCCACACCCACAGCCACGGCCCCGGCTGTGGCCACAAGCACTGAAGCGGGCCGCACCCGCCGTCTCCCGAGGAACCGACTGTGCCTATCTATGAGTACGCCTGCCAGAAGTGCGGGCACCAGCTCGATGCCCTGCAGAAAATCAGCGATCCGCCGCTGCGCAAGTGCCCCTCCTGCGGCGCCCTGCGCCTCAAGCGGCTGGTCTCCGCGCCGCAGTTCCGCCTGAAGGGCACCGGCTGGTACGAGACCGACTTCAAGGGCGACAAGGAAAAGCGCAAGTGGCTGGCCGATGGTGGCGCTGCCCCGGCCGGGGGCGATGGCGCCGCTGCGGCTGATGCCGAGTCGGCAAAGCCCGCCAAGGCCGAACAGCCCGCGGCGGACAAGCCCGCCAAGCCCGCGAAGGCTGCCAAGGCTGCCAAGGCAGCCAAGGCCGGCAAGCGCGGCACCGCCGGCGATGCCGCAGGCAGCCAGGCCGGATGAAGCGCGTCCGGCGCTACCTGGTGGCGGGGCTGCTGGTCTGGGTTCCCGCCGGCATCACCTTCCTGATCCTCAAGCTGGTCGTCGACCTGATGGACCGCACGCTGCTGCTGCTGCCCGAGCACTACCGCCCCGAGCAGCTCGTCGGCTTTCGCATCCCGGGACTCGGCATCCTGCTGACCGGGCTGGTGGTGTTTGCCACCGGCATGCTGGCCGCCAACCTGATGGGGCGCCGCCTGCTGAAGGTCTGGGATGCCACCCTGCAGCGCATCCCGCTGGTGCGCTCCATCTATGGCGGGGCCAAGAGCTTCACCGAGGTGGTGCTGGGCGACGGCGGGCAATCCTTCAAGCAGGTGGTACTGATCGAATACCCGCGCAAGGGGCTCTACAGCCTGGGCTTCCTGACCGGCACCGAGCTGGCGGAGGTGCAGGCACGCACCAGCGAGGAGGTGGTCTGCGTGTTCGTGCCGACCACCCCCAACCCCACCTCGGGCTTCATCCTGATGGTGCCGCGCAAGGACGTGCTGTTCCTCGACATGGACGTGGAGGCCGCGGTGAAGATGGTGGTGTCGCTGGGGGTGGTGGTGCCCGGCTGGGATGCCGGCAAGACCGCCAGCAAGGCCGCCAGGGCCGCCGAGCTTGCGCCCCCCGGACCCGCTCCTTAACATCCGCGGCGTTTCCGCAACACCCCGACAAGGCACCATCTTGAGCAACCGAGGCATGCGCAGCCATTATTGCGGCGAGGTCGATGCGACCGCCGTCGGCCAGGCCGTGACCGTGGCCGGCTGGGTCCACCGCCGGCGCGACCACGGCGGGGTGATCTTCATCGACCTGCGCGACCGCGAGGGCCTGCTGCAGGTGGTGGCCAACCCCGAGGCCACTGCGGTGTTCGCCGAGGCCGAACGGGTGCGCAGCGAGTACGTGCTGCGGGTCACCGGCACCGTGCGCCGCCGCCCCGAGGGCACCGTCAACCCGAGGCTCGCCAGCGGCGAGGTCGAGCTGGTGGCGAGCGCGCTCGAGGTGCTCAACGGCGCCGAGACCCCGCCCTTCCACCAGGACGAGAACGCCAGCGAGGACCTGCGCCTGCGCTACCGCTTCCTCGACCTGCGCCGCGAGGAAATGATCGGGCGCCTGCGCCTGCGCCACCGGGTGACGCGGCTGATGCGCCGCTTCCTCGACGAGGCCGGCTTCATCGATGTCGAGACGCCGATGCTCACCCGCACCACGCCCGAGGGTGCGCGCGACTACATCGTCCCCAGCCGCACCCATCCCGGCAAGTTCTTCGCGCTGCCGCAGTCGCCGCAGCTGTTCAAGCAGCTGCTGATGATGTCGGGCTTCGACCGCTACTACCAGATCGCCCGCTGCTTCCGCGACGAGGACCTGCGCGCCGACCGCCAGCCCGAGTTCACCCAGCTCGACATCGAGACCTCCTTCATGGGCGAGGAGGACATCATGGCGGTCATGGAGGCGCTGATCCGCGACCTGTTCCGGCAGGCGATCGGCGTCGAGCTGCCCGACCCCTTCCCGCGCATGGGCTGGGCCGAGGCGATGCAGCGCTTCGGCAGCGATCGCCCCGACCTGCGCGTGCCGCTGGAGCTGGTGGACATCGACGATCTGGTGCAGGGCATCGAGTTCAAGGTGTTTGCCGCTGCCGCCGCCGATCCCGAAGCGCGGGTGGCTGCGCTGCTGCTGCCGGGCGGCGGGGCGCTGTCGCGCAAGGAGATCGACGATTACACCGCCTTCGTCGCGCGCTACGGTGCCAGGGGGCTCGCCTACATCAAGGTCAACGATCCGGCGCAGGGCCGCGAGGGCCTGCAGGCGCCGATCCTCAAGTTCATGCCCGATGCCGCCATCGCCGGGCTGCTGGAACGCCTGCAGCCGGCCGCCGGCGACCTCATCTTCTTCGGCGCCGACAAGTGCCGGGTGGTCAACGATGCACTGGGCGCGCTGCGCGTGAAGCTCGGCCAGGACCGCGGCCTGGTCGCGGAGGGCTGGCATCCGCTGTGGGTGGTGGACTTCCCCGGCTTCGAGTGGGATCCGCAGGAGAAGCGCTGGGCGGCGCTGCACCATCCCTTCACCGCGCCCAAGGTGGCGACGCCCGGGGAGCTGGAGGCTGCCCCCGGCAAGGCGCTCTCGCGCGCCTACGACATGGTGCTCAACGGCAACGAGATCGGCGGCGGCTCGATCCGCATCCACACCGAGGCCATGCAGTCGGCGGTGTTCCGCGTGCTCGGCCTCGCGCCCGAGGAGGCCGAGCGCAAGTTCGGCTTCCTGCTGCGCGCCATGCGCCATGGCTGCCCGCCCCACGGCGGCATCGCCTTCGGCCTCGACCGGCTGGTGATGCTGATGGCCGGTGCGCAGAGCATCCGCGATGTCATCGCCTTCCCCAAGACGCAGAGCGCCGCCTGCCTGATGACCGATGCCCCCGGCGAAGTCTCGGCGCAGCAGCTGAAGGAAACCGGCATCCGCATCCGCAGCACCGAGCCCGGAAGCTGAGCCTGCGCGCGGGGGCGCTGCTGCCGTGAACCGCCGCCGTTTCCTGGGAGCCGGCCTGCTGGCCGTCGCGCTGCCGCTGCCGGCGGCGCTGCCGGGTGACACCCTCGTCCTCGTCCACGGCCTGTGGATGACCGGCATGGAAAGCGGCCTGCTGCGCAGCCGGCTGCGCGACGAGTTCGGCTTCGCGCCCGAGCAGTACAGCTATCCGAGCCTGCAGCTCGGCCTCGACGACAACATGCGCAGGCTGCGCGATTTCATGGCCGGCCTGCCCGGCGAGCGCCTGCACGTGGTCGGCCACAGCCTGGGCGGGGTGCTTGCCCTGCGCACACTGCTGCGCTATCCGGAGCCGCGCCCGGGCCGCATCGTTTGCCTGGGCTCGCCCTTGCGCGGCAGCGCTGCGGCGCGTGCACTGGCGGGGCTGCCCTTCGGCACCGAGGCGCTGGGTGCCACCCTGCGCGAGGCGGTGCTGGAGGATGCCCTGTCGGCATGGGAAGGTCCGCGCGAGGTGGGGGTCATCGCCGGCACGCTGGGGCTGGGGCTGGGCGCGGTGATCGGCGAGCTGCCCGAGCCCAACGATGGCACCGTCGCCGTCGAGGAGACGCGCCTGCCCGGCATCAAGGATCACCTCGAGGTGGATGTCAGCCACATGGGGCTGCTCGGCTCGCCGCTGGTCGCCTCGCAGACCGCCTTCTTCCTGCGCCACGGGGAGTTCGCGCGCAGCTGAGCGCCGCTTGCCGGCGCCGATGCCGGTCACCCTGCCGGTGCGCCCGCAGGATCATCGCCGCGGATGATTGTGTTTTCGCTCCGCTCCGGGAATGATGCGGGCCTGCCTTTCCTTCCTGGTGCGGCGCTGTCGCTCCGGGGGATCGCCCGCCCCGCCCCAGCCAAGCGAGGAACACGATGTCTGCCAGCGTGCCCGAAGAGTCCACGCCGCGGAGCGGCCCGCCCAAGCGCAAGTTCTGGTTCGTCGAGCTTGCCGAGGGCGTGCTGCCCAGCCATTTCGGCACGCTGCTCTATGGCGCCTTCACCACCATCGGCCTGCTGGCCTTTGTCGCCATCGGCACCCCCTACGTGCTCAACGTCTACCTGCAGATCCCGGTCAGCGAGCAGGGCCAGATCACCGGCGATCTCGCCGCATGGACCGAGCTGGCGCTGCTGCTGATCTTCGGCCCGGTGGGCATCCTTGCCGACCGCATCGGGCGGCGCCAGGTCTATGCGGTGGGCTATGTGTTCATGGGCATCGGCTATGCGCTGTATCCCTTTGCCGATTCGGTGACCGCGCTCACCGGCTACCGGTTGGTCTATGCGCTGGGCGTGGGCTTTACCACCGGCGTGCTGCAGACCGCGCTGGCCGATTACCCGAACAACAACTCGCGTGGCCGGGCTTCCGCGCTCATGGGCCTGTTCAACGGCCTGGGTGTCGTCATCCTCTCCATCAGCCTCGGCGGGCTGATGAAAACCTTCGTCAACCGCGGCTGGGATCCGGCGATGGCCGGTTACCTCACCCATGGCGTGGTGGCGGGGCTGTGCTTCCTCTCCGCGGTGGTGGTGGCGCGCGGCCTGCAACCGGGCACCGCCGGCGTGGGCCAGGAGGAGCGCCTGCCGATCGGCGAACTGGTGCGCAGCGGCCTGGCGGCGGCGCGCAACCCGCGCATCGCCTTTGCCTATGCCTGCGCCTTCATCGCCCGCGGCGACCTGGTGGTGGTGGGCACCTTCGTCAACCTGTGGGGCACCACCGCCGGCATCGAGGCCGGCCTCGATCCGGCCGAGGCTACCGCCAAGGGGCGCATGCTGTTCGTCATCGCCAATGCCTCGGGGCTGCTCTGGCTCCTGTTCATGGGCTATCTGCTCGACCGCATGAACCGCGTCAGCGGCGCGGTCATCGGCATGGCGCTGGCGGCCGCGGCCTTCCTCTCCACCGACCTGGTGGATGACCCGCTGGCGCGCAGCAGCCTGCCGTTCTTCATCCTGCTCGGCATCGGCCAGATCAGCGCCTTCGCCGCCTCCGCCACGCTCATCAGCCAGGAGGCACCGCGCGAGTCGCGCGGCGCGGTGATCGGGCTCTACAACACCTCGGGTGCCATCGGCATTCTCTTTGCCACTGCGGTGGGCGGGCGGCTGTATGACGCCATCGGCCCGCACGCGGTGTTCGAGATGATCGGCGGCCTGACCACGCTGGTGGTGGCCTTCGGCCTGTGGGTGCGCTGGAAGGCACCGGGCGATCCCGACCCGCGACGGATCGGCCGGCGGCTGCGCCGTGCCTGATGCCACCGGCCCCGTGGAACAGGT
>JACFNV010000078.1:7271-10328 GCA_019454675.1 Gammaproteobacteria bacterium
AACAGGTGGCCGCTCGCAACTGTCCGTCGGGTGATTGTGTTTTTCCCCTGCTGCGGGAATGATGCACGCCTGCCTTCCTGTCGTGGGCGTGCCTGGTGCCGTCCGGGGAATCATCTGGCCCGGGTCGGTCAACCAGGGGGAACGCGATGCCCGCCAGCGCGCCTGAACAGCACACCGCGCCGCACGCCCTGCCCAGGCGCAGGCTCTGGTTCATCGAGCTGGCCGATGGCGTGCTGCCCAGGCATTTCGGCACCCTGCTCTACGGCGCCTACACGACGATCGGCCTGCTGGCCTTCATCGCCATCGGCACCCCCTACGTGCTCAACGTCTACCTGCAGGTGCCGGCCGGCGAGCAGGGGCAGATCATCGGCGACCTCGCCGCCTGGACCGAGATCGCGCTGCTGCTGATCTTCGGCCCGGCCGGCATCCTCGCCGACCGCATCGGCCGGCGCCAGGTCTACGCGGTGGGCTACGTGTTCATGGGCATCGGCTACGTGCTGTATCCCCTTGCCGATTCGGTGACCGCGCTCACCGGCTACCGGCTGGTCTATGCGCTGGGCGTGGGCCTGGCCACCGCCATGCTGCAGACCGCGCTGGCCGACTATCCGGAAAACAACTCGCGTGGCAAGGCCTCGGCGCTGGTCGGCATGCTCAACGGCTTCGGTGTCGTCATGCTCTCGGTGGGTCTCGGCGGGCTGATGAAGACCTTCGTCAACCGCGGCTGGGATCCGGTGCTGGCCGGTTACCTCACCCACGGCGTGGTGGCGGGGCTGTGCTTCGTCTCCGCGATCGTGGTGGCGCGCGGCCTGCAGCCGGGCACCGGCGGCGTCAGCCGGGAGGAGCGGCTGTCGGCCGGCGAGCTGGTGCGCAGCGGCCTCGCGGCGGCGCGCAACCCGCGCATCGCCTTTGCCTATGCCTGCGCCTTCATCGCCCGCGGCGACATGGTGGTGGTGGGTGCCTTCGTCAACCTGTGGGGCACCAATGCCGCCATCGCCGCCGGCCTCGATCCGGCCGCAGCCTCCGCCAAGGGGCGCATGCTGTTCGTCATCGCCACCGCCGCGGGCCTGTTCTGGCTGCCCTTCCTCGGCCATCTGCTCGATCGCGTGAACCGTGTCAGCGGCGCGCTGATCGGCATGACGCTGGCTGCCATCGGCTTCCTGTTCACCGACCTGGTGGATGACCCGCTGGCGCGCAGCAGCCTGCCGTTCTTCATCCTGCTCGGCATCGGCCAGATCAGCGCCTTCGCCGCGGCCTCCACGCTCATCAGCCAGGAAGCGCCGCGCGAGTCGCGCGGTGCGGTGATCGGGCTCTACAACATGGCGGGCGCCATCGGCATCCTGTTCAGCACCGCGGTGGGCGGCAGGCTCTTCGATGCCATCGGCCCGCATGCGGTGTTCGAGCTGATCGGCAGCCTTACCGTGGTCGTGGTGCTGTTCGGCCTGTGGGTGCGCTGGAAGGCACCGGGCGATCTCGATCCGCGGCGGAGCGCGCGGGCGGCGGCTGGCTGAGGCCGGCGGCCGCATCCCCCGCGACATCCGCCTCGGCGGGCTGCCGGTCGGCAGCCCCGGTTTCCCCGGTACGGTCGAGCGCCAGCTTGAGCAGCACCGGGCCCAGCATCTCGTTGACGCCGACGACGCCGATGGCAAGCGTGGCAAAGCCATCGCCGAACTCGGGAAACTCGCGCACGATGACCAACGCCACGCCGAGCGCGAGGCCCGCCTGCGAGACCATGCCCGACCAGCCCCAGCGCTCGATGATCGGCGCATCGCCGACGATGCGGCTGGCCGTCCGTGCGGCCACCAGCGTGACCGCGATGCGCACGCCGGCAAGGATCAGCGCCACCGGCCAGATGGCGGCGAAGCCGGGCAGGTCGAGGTGGGCGCCGGCGGTGGCAAAGAAGACCACGAAGACGATGGCGCCGGTTTTCTCCACCGCATGCAGCAGCCGCTCGCCGCCGCGCGAGAAGTTCTGCACCGCGAAGCCCGCCACCATGAAGGCCAGCAGCGGGTTGAGGTGCACGTACTTGAGCAGCGCCGACATCGGCAGTCCAAGCACCAGCAGCAACAGCAGCAGGTTGCGCCCGCTTTCGTCCTCGGCCTCGGCGGCGGGCTCCGCAGCGGATGCCGGTGCCTGCGGCAGGAGCGCATCGGCGGCATCGCTGCTGCCGTTGCCCCGCCGGCTGACCCACAGGTAGCTGGCGATGATGATGCCGAGCGTGGTGCCGAGCGCGGTGCTGCCCAGCAGTTCGTAGCCGACCTCGGAGAAGGCGGCGAGGTCGAGGCTGGCCGCGGGGTCGATGCCGAGCCTGGCCACGGCGAGCGCGATGGCCAGCAGCAGGATCACCACCACGTCGGAGGACATCACGAAGGCCAGCGTCATCTCGGTGAGCGGGCCCTTCGGCCGCAGCTGGGTGAACACGCCGAGCACCGCCGAGGGGCTGCGGGTGGTGGCCAGCACGCTCCACAGCAGCGCCACCATCAGCACCGGCACCAGGCCCATGCCGTCGAGGAAGGGCAGCTGGCCGCGCAGCGCCATGAAGGTGCCGCCGACCACGATCATGATGCCGAGCATCTGGAAGGTGTGCGCCCAGACCAGACTGCGGGCGGCGCGGCGCAGGCTGTCGATGCGCAGCTCCGCACCGCCGGCCAGCGCGATGAGGGCCAGCGCCAGCTCGTTGAGCACGCCGAGGCTCTCCACCGTGTCGTGGCTGACGAGGCCCAGCACGTGCGGGCCGACGAGGATGCCGGCGAGCAGGTAGCCGGTCAGGTGCGGCAGGCCGACGACCTCGGCCAGCTCGCTGATCAGCGTGCCGGCCAGCAGCAGCAGGCCGAGACCGGCGACCGCAGCCGGCACCCCGGCGGGCAGCGTGCCCGAGCTCTGCACCGCGAAGGCCAGCCCCAGCGTGGCCAGCAGCATCAGCAGCTGCACCAGGCGGGTTTGCCAGCCCTTGCCCTCGGCGGCGGCGCTCATGGCGCCCGCACCGGCGGCGGGGGCGCCCCCGCCCCCCCCGCGCCCGGCCCATCCCCCGCGCGGGTGGGGGGGGGGCGGCCCGCCCGC
>JACFNV010000079.1 GCA_019454675.1 Gammaproteobacteria bacterium
CCTGCCGCGACGCGGCCAGCACAGCCGCGAGGTGCTGGCCGAGCTGGGTTACGGGGTCGCCGAGATCGAGGCGATGGTCGAGGCGGGCGTGATCGGCGCCGGGTAGCCAGCGCTGCTGCGGGCGCGCTTGTCGCCGGCCTCGGCGATGGTGCAGACTGGCTGCAGCCTCATCCACGGAGCCTTCCATGCAGGCCATGATCCCCAGGCTGGCACTCGTCGTGCTGTTGTTCTCGCTGCTCGGCGGCTGCGCCACCGGGCCGCGCATCCTCACCGATGCCGATCCGGCGGTCGATGTCGGCGCCTATGGCAGCTTCGGCTTCTTCGAGCCGCTGGCCACCGATACGGCCGGCTACTCGACGCTGCTTACCGCACGGCTCAAGGCTGCCACCCGGCGCCAGCTGGAGACCAGGGGCTATGTCTACGACGAGGTCAACCCCAACCTGCTCGTCAACTTCAACGTCAACATCGTCGAGAAGACCGAGATCCGCAGCTCGCCCAGCGTCACTGCCGGCTTCGGCTACTACGGCTATCGCCATGGCATGTATGGCGCCTGGTCCGGCTACCCCTATGACATCGAAAGCACCAACTACCGCCAGGGCACGCTGGTGATCGATGTGGTCGACGCCACCCGCCGGACGCTGGTCTGGCAGGGCGTGGCCGAGGGGCGCGTCACCCGCAAGATGAGCGACAACCCGGCCAGCGCGGTGGATGCCGCGGTGGGCCAGATCCTCGCCAGCTTCCCCATGCATATGGCGCGGGAGCCCGCGCCCGAGTGAGGCGGGGCCCGGTCACGAGCGGTGGAGCCTGAAGATAGGCCCTAGAGATAGATCCAGGGGCGGCG
Source organism: Gammaproteobacteria bacterium (assembly GCA_019454675.1). Lineage (GTDB taxonomy): Bacteria > Pseudomonadota > Gammaproteobacteria > Steroidobacterales > QUBU01. The sequence continues at coordinate 842 of JACFNV010000079.1, forward strand.
CTGGCGGTCGCGCTCCTGGAAGGCGCGGATCTCGTCGTCGCGCTTCAGCGTGACGGCAATCGCATCGAGCCCCTCGAGCAGCATCTCGCGATCGGCGGGCGGGATCGTGAAGCCGTGGCGCTCGCCAGCCACGGTGCTCACCGTGCAGTCGACGAGGCTGACGGTGAGCAGGTGTTTGGCGGGATCCGCCTGCACGTGCCGCGCCAGCGACTCGACGATGGCATTGTCCAGCACCACCGGCAGGATGCCGTTGCGCACGCAGTTGCTGGCGAAGATGGCACCGAAGCTCGGCGCGATGATCGAGCGGATGCCCCACTCGTGCAGCGCCCAGACCGCATGCTCGCGCGAGGAGCCGCAGCCGAAGTTGGCTCCCGAGAGCAGGATGCGCGCCTGCCGGTAGGGCTCGCGGTTGAGTATGAAGTCGGGGTTTTCCTCGCGGCTGCCCGGAGCCTTGTAGCGCCAGCCGGCAAACATGCCGCGGGCGAGCCCGGTCTTGCCCACGGTGCGCATCTCGCGGCTGGGGATGATGGCATCGGTGTCGATGTTGATGCGCAGCAGTGGCGCGGCGATGGCGGTGATGCTGGTGAACTGTTCCATGTCGATCGGCCCCGTGCTGGTCAGCCCGCGATGCTGCGGGCGTCGGCAAGCCTGCCGGCGATGGCCGAGGCGGCCACGGTCACCGGGCTTGCGATGTGGGTGCGGGTGTGGGGCCCCTGCCGGTTCTCGAAGTTGCGGTTGGTGCTCGAGACCACGCGTTCCTCGAAGCCGAAGCTCTCGCCGCCGGCGTAGAAGCACATCGAGCAGCCGGATTCGCGCCACTCGAAGCCGGCCTCGAGGAAGACCTTGTCGAGGCCCTCGCGCTCGGCGGCGCGCTTGACCTGGGTGGAGCCCGGCACGCAGATGGCGCGCACGCCGCTTGCCACCTTGCGGCCCTTGAGGACTTCCGCGGCGGCGCGCAGGTCCGACAGCCGGCTGTTGGTGCACGAGCCGATGAAGGCGCCCTGGATCGGCAGCCCCGCCAGCGGCGTGCCCGGCTGCAGCCCCATGTAGGCCTGCGCCCGTTCCATCGACTGGCGCCGGTTGGCATCGGCCTCGCCGGCCGGGTCGGGCACCACGCCGTCGATGCCGGTTTCATGCTGCGGGCTGGTGCCCCAGCTCACCTGCGGGGCAAGCCGCGAGCAGTCCAGCGCGATTTCCTTGTCGAAGCGCGCATCGGCGTCGCTGGGCAGCCCGCGCCAGTAGTCGATGGCCCGCTCCAGCACCTCGCCGCGCGGGGCGTAGGGCCGCCCCTGCACGTACTCGTAGACTGTGTCGTCGGGGGCGATGATCACCGTCCAGGCGCCGAATTCGACGCCCATGTTGCACAGCGTCAGGCGCCCCTCGACCGGCAGCGCGCGGATCGCCTCGCCGGCGAACTCGATGACGTAGCCCACGCCGCCCGAGGCCGTGTGCGCGCCGATCAGGGCCATGATCAGGTCCTTGGCGCCGACGCCCGGCGCCAGCCGGCCGGTGAAGTTGATGCGCATGCTGCGCGGCCTGCGCACCACCAGGGTCTTGGTGGCCAGCGCGTGCTCGGCCTCGGTCGAGCCGATGCCCCAGGCCAGCGCGCCCAGTCCGCCCAGGGTGCAGGTATGGCTGTCGGGGCAGACCAGGGTGACGCCCGGCAGCGCGATGCCCTGCTCGGGGGACACCACGTGGACGATGCCCTGGCGCTCGTCGCCGATGTCGAACAGCGTGATGCCGGCGGCCTGCGCGGCGGCCCGGGTCTGGGTGATGAACTCGGTGCCCCCGGGCATGCGCGTGGCGTCGCCACGGCCCGGGAAGGTGTCGACGATGTGGTCCATGGTGCAGAACACCTGCCCGGGGTCGCGGACCCGGCGCTTCGCCGCGGCCAGCTCCTTGAGCGTCACGCTGCCGGTGCGCTCGTGCAGGAAGACGCGGTCGATGTAGAGCAGGCTGGTGCCGTTGTCGAGGTTGGCGACCAGATGGTCGTCCCAGAGCTTGTCGATGATCGTGCGTGCCATGCGAAAATGATAACAGCTTGGTCAAGCGCCGACGGTTCCCGCGGCGATTCCGCCAGGGGCCTATAATCCTGCCGATGTTCTCCCATCTCGACGCCTCCAACCAGCCGACCATGGTCGATGTCGGCGGCAAGCCGGTGACCCGGCGCGTCGCCCTGGCCCGTGCACGCATCTTCCTGCCGGAGGTGGTGCGGGCGGGCCTGTCCGCGGGCGAGCTGCACACCCCCAAGGGGCCGGTGTTCCAGACCGCGATCATCGCCGGCACCATGGCCGCCAAGCGTACCCACGAGCTGATTCCCTTCTGCCACCCGCTGGCGCTGGATGCGGTGAAGATCCGCATTGCACTCGACGCCGAAGGCCATGCGGTCATCGACTGCCGGGTGCGGGTCGAGCATCGCACCGGCGTGGAGATGGAAGCGCTGACGGGCGCCACGGTCGCGGCGCTCACGGTGTACGACATGTGCAAGGCGCTGTCCCACGACATGGTGATCGGCGAGGTGCGCCTGCTCGGCAAGACCGGCGGCAAGGCCGACTTCGGCACGGTGGACCTCGGGCCGTGAGCGGGGCGCCGCCGCTGCTCGGGCTGGTGCTGGCCGGCGGGCGCAGCGAGCGGCTGGGCGAGGACAAGGCCGCGGTGGTCCACGATGGCCGCCCGCTGCTCGAGCGCGCGGTGGCGCTGGCGGGCACGGTGGTCGGCCACGTCCTGGTCGCGGTGCGCCGCGACCAGGTTGCCGATGGCCTGCGCGGGCGCTTCCGGCTGGTGATCGACGAGGCCAGCGGCATCGGTCCGGCGGCCGGCATCCTTGCCGCCCACGCCGCCGAGCCGCGTGCGGCCTGGTTGGTGCTGGCCTGCGACCTGCCGTGGCTGGAGGCAGGCGACCTCGAGCAGCTGGTGGCGGCGCGCGATCCGGCGCAGGATGCCACCGCCTTCCGTGGTGCTCGCGATGGCCGTCCCGAGCCGTTGTGTGCCATCTATGAACCGGCTACGCTTGCGCGGTTCCAGCGCACGGTGGCGTCGGGCGGCAATGCCAATACCAGCCTGCGCGGGTGGCTGGAAAGCTGTCGCACGGTCCTGCTCGAGACGCAGGCCATCGACCACTTCGACAGCATCAATACGCGCCAGGATCTGCAACGGCTGATGTCGGCACCCGCGGGTGGCTCATCAGCGCCACAACCGGAATGAAGGCAGCAAGCCGATGCCCAGCACCAGGAAACCGCGGCGGCCTACCCGGGCCCAGACAGAGGAATCGCTCCGCACGCTGCTGCGCTGGATCGGCGAGGACACGGAGCGCCCCGGCCTGCGCAAGACCCCGGCCCGCGTGCTCACCTCCTTCGAGGACTGGTTCTCGGGCTACGGCGTGGATCCCCACAAGCTGCTCGGCAGTTCGTTCCAGCCGGTGGGGGAGTACGAGCGCCTGGTGACCCTGCGCAACATCGACTTCGAGTCGCATTGCGAGCACCACATGGCGCCGATCATCGGCCGCGTCCACCTTGCCTACCTGCCCGACCGGCGCCTGGCCGGCATCAGCAAGCTGGTGCGCGTGGTGGAGGCCTATACCCGGCGCCTGCAGGTGCAAGAGCGCCTCACCGCCGAGATCGCCCACTGCATCAACGACGTGCTGGAGCCGCGCGGCGTGGCGGTCATGGTCGAGGCCCAGCACCAGTGCATGACCACCCGCGGCGTCCATCGCAGCAATGTGCGCATGGTCACCACCGAGATGCTTGGCGTGTTCCAGAATGATGATCGCTTCCGCGGCGAGTTTTTCGCCGCAGCAGAGGGTTGAAGGAGTCTCGAGGCATGGGTCCACGTATCGTCAGAACCATTGAGGACGCCAAGGCCCTCGTCGGCCAGGAGATCGGCGTCTCCGACTGGGTGCTGGTGGACCAGCAGCGCATCGACCGCTTCGCCGAGGCCACCGACGACCACCAGTGGATCCATGTCGACGTCGAGCGCGCCCGCAGCGAGATGCCGGGCGGGCAGACCATCGCCCATGGCTACCTGGTCGTCTCGTTGCTGCCGGCGCTGATGGACAAGCTGGTCACCATGCCGACCCTGCAGAGGGCCATCAACTACGGGCTGAACAAGGTCCGCTTCAAGAACCCGGTGCCCGCCGGCAGCCGCGTGCGCCTGCGCAGCGTGCTGCTGCAGGCGCAGAAGCGCGCCGGTGCGCTGCAGGTGATCCTCGAGAACACCATCGAGATCGAGGGACAGGCCAAGCCGGCCTGCGTGGCCGAGGTCATCGCCCTGTATTTCCTCGACGGGACCTGAGGCGGCGGCCGCGATGCCGGCTGCCGTGCTGCCTTGAGCGGCAACGCCACCTGGCAGTCCGCCAGCGGGCTGCTGGCCGCGCTGGCCACGGGCGCCCTCGGCAGCGAGGAACTGGTGCGGCGCGCGCTGGCGCGCATCGCCGAGATCAATCCGCTGTTCAATGCCATCGTCGCCGTGGATGCACAGGCGGCGCTGGCCGCGGCGCGCCGCGCGGATGATGCACGCCGGGCGGGCGGGTCACTGGGACCACTGCATGGCCTGCCCATCACGGTGAAGGACTGCTTCGAGGTGGCGGGCTTCACGGCGGTGAACGGCGCACCCGGGCTGCGTGATCATCGTCCCGCCACCACGGCAACCGCCGTGCAGCGCCTCGTCGATGCCGGCGCGATCGTGCTCGGCAAGAGCAATGTGCCGCTGCATTCGCTCGACCTGCAGACCTTCAACGAGGTCTTCGGCACCACCCGCAACCCCTGGGATGCAGGGCGCACGCCGGGCGGTTCGAGCGGTGGCGCGGCGGTGGCGCTTGCCACTGGCGTGGTGGCGCTGGAAATCGCCACCGACCTTGCCGGCTCGCTGCGCATGCCGGCGCATTACACCGGCGTCTGCTCGCTCAAGCCCTCCTATGGCGTGGTGCCGACCAGCGGCGTGCTCGGCCCGGTGCCGGGGAGGCGACGGCGCCCGGACCTGGTGGTGGCCGGCCCCATGGCGCGCCATGTCGCCGACCTGCGCCTGGCGCTGCAGGTGCTCGCGGGGCCCGAGCCGCGCGATGCAGCGGGCTGGCAGCTGCGGCTGCCGGCGGCGCGCGCGCCGGCACGCAGCCTGCGGGTGGCGGCCTGGCTGGATGATGGGCTGTGTCCGCCCGAGCCCGGTGTCGCCGGCATGCTGGCCGGGGCGGTGGCGGAGCTGCGCAAGGCGGGCGTGGCGGTTGATGAGGCGGCACGCCCGGATTTCGATCCGGCGGCCTATTTCCGCGATTTCTTCCGGCTCATGTACGGCGAGATGAGTGGCGATCTCCCCGATGGCCTGTATCGCAGCTTTGCCCTCGCTGCGCGGCGGGCCGATGCCGCGGCACCCTGGTCGCCGCTGGCGGCCATGCCGGCCGCGGTGGCGCAGTCGCACCGCGACTGGTTGCATACCCGCGAGGCACGCGAGGCCTATCGCGCCGCCTGGGAGCGGTTCTTCGGCGCCTGCGATGTGCTGCTCACCCCGGTGGCACCGACCGTGGCGCCAGCCCACGACCAGCGCCCCTTCGAATCGCGCAGCATCCGCCTGGGCGGGCGCGATTGCGCCTACATGCAGCAGGCCTTCTGGTGCTCGCTGGCGACGCTGGCCGGGCTGCCCGCGGTGGTGGTGCCGGTGGGCGTCGATGCAGGCGGCCTGCCGGTGGGCATGCAGCTCATCGCCCCCTGGCTTGGCGAATACGACGCGCTGGAGATGGCCTCCCTGCTCGAGGCGGTCTGCGGTGGCTTCCGGCCGCCTCCCGACAGCCCCCTTCCCGCGGCGACCGTGGCCTGAGGGCTACAATCGCCACCACCGTTGCCAGGCGCATACCCCACATGGACCAGGCTCTCAGGGATCTCCTCGGGCTGCTCGAACTCGAGGCGCTGGAGGAAAACGTGTTCCGCGGCCAGAGCCGCGATACCGGCCTGCCGCAGGTCTTCGGCGGGCAGGTGCTGGGCCAGGCGCTGGCCGCGGCCGCCCACACCGCCGCCGGCCGGCGCGTGCACTCGATGCACGCCTATTTCCTCAGGGGCGGTGATCCCGCGGCGCCCATCATCTACGAGGTGGATCGCGCCCGCGATGGCGGCAGCTTCTCCGCCCGGCGCGTGGTGGCCATCCAGCACGGTGCGCAGATCTTCAACATGGCGGCATCCTTCCAGACGCCCGAGGCGGGCCTCGAGCACCAGACGCCGATGCCCGATGTGCCACCGCCCGACCGCCTGCGCGAGGTGCGCGAGCTGGCGGCGGAGATGGGGGAGGAGCTTTCACCGCGCATGCGCCGCGTCCTCGGCTCGCGCCGTGCCTTCCAGGTCAAGCCGGTGGTGCCCGAGCAGTTCATGGCCGAGGCCAGGCGCCAGCCGTTCAAGCAGGTGTGGATGAAGGCCATCGCCGCCTTGCCCGACAGCCCCTTCCTGCACGAGGCGCTGCTTGCCTACATCTCCGACTACGAGCTGATCAGCACGGCAACGCTGCCGCACGGCCTGCATGCTTCCTCCAGCGGGATGAGGATGGCGAGCCTCGACCACGCCATGTGGTTCCACCGCCCCGTGCGCGTGGACCAGTGGCTGCTGTTCGACCTGGAGAGCCCCAGCGCCTCGGGGGCCCGCGGGCTGGCGCTCGGCAGGGTCTACACCGAGGAGGGCGTGCTGGTGGCCTCGCTGGCCCAGGAAGGGCTCATCCGCCTGCGCCGCCCGCGCGCCTGAGGCTGTCGTTCAGGCCGGCTGCAGCGCGCGGCGATAGAGGGCGGCGCGCTCGATGTAGGTCTGCGCCGATGTCCTGAGGCCCTCGATCTCCGCGGCCGTCAGCGTGCGCACCACCCGCGCCGGCGAACCGAGGATCAGCACGCCGTCGGGGAAGCTTTTGCCCTCGGTCACCAGGGCACCGGCACCGACCAGCGAGTGCATGCCGATGTGCGCGCCGTTCATGACGATGGCGCCGATGCCGATCAGCGAGCGGTCGCCCACCTGGCAGCCGTGCAGGGTGACGGCATGGCCCACCGTGACATGGCTGCCCAATACCAGCGGGCGGCCGGGATCCGAGTGCAGGACCGCGTTGTCCTGGATGTTGCTGCCGGGGCCGATGCTGAGCCTCTCGATATCGCCGCGCAGCACGGCGCCGAACCAGATGCTGGCCTGCGCGCCGATGTGCACGTCGCCGATGACGCTGGCGCCGGGCGCGATGTAGGCATCCGCGGCAACCTCCGGCACCCGTTGTTCCAGCCGGTAGATCATTGCGACTTGCCCTGTGCGGCCACCGCCGCTGCCGCCCGGGCAATGGCGTCCGGATCGCCGAGATAGCGGCGGTCGCGCGCCCGCAGCCGCCCGTCGAGTTCGTAGAGCAGCGGCACGCCGGTGGGGATGTTGAGCTCGGTGATGTCCGCATCGGAGATGCCCTCGAGCATCTTCACCAGCGCGCGCAGGCTGTTGCCGTGCGCGGCCACCAGCACGTTCTGGCCCGCCTGCAGGCGCGGCGCGATGCTGGCCTCCCAGTAGGGCAGCACGCGGGCCAGCGTGTCCTTGAGCGATTCCGCCGCGGGCAGGGTGGCCACCTGCCGGTAGCGGCGGTCGAAGCGCGGGTGGCGCGGGTCGTCGTCGGCCAGCGCGGGGGGCGGGATGTCGTAGCTGCGCCGCCAGATCTTCACCTTTTCCTCGCCGTGCTCGGCCGCGGTCTGCATCTTGTTGAGGCCCTGCAGGGCGCCGTAGTGGCGCTCGTTGAGCTGCCAGCTGCGCTCGACCGGGATCCACATCAGGTCCATCTCGTCGAGGATGATCCACAGCGTGCGGATGGCGCGCTTGAGCACCGAGGTGCAGGCATGGTCGAACTCCAGCCCCAGGGCCTTGAGCTGCCGGCCGGCCTCGCTGGCCTCCGCACGTCCCTGCGGCGTGAGATCCACGTCGACCCAGCCGGTGAAGAGATTCTCGAGGTTCCAGATGCTCTGGCCGTGGCGGCACAGAACCAGCTTGCCGGGCATGCGCGCGATCCTTTCTGCTGCGGGTGGTCGTGGCCGGCTAGTCTATCGCGGTCCGGGCGCTTGCCGGTACCCGCGCGGCTCAGGGCAGGTGCGGGCTGGCCAGGTAATCCCGCGACTGCATCTCGCGCAGCCGGCTGCGGGTGCGCTCGAATTCCCTGGCCAGGCGCTGGCCGCGGTAGATCTCGTCGATGGGCGCGGCGGCCGAGGCTATGAGCTTGACCCGCCGGTCGTAGAACTCGTCCACCAGCGCGATGAAGCGCCTGGCGGCGTTGGTGTCCTCCGCGCCGAGCACCGGGATGCCCGAGAGGATCACGGCATGGAATACCCTGGCGATCTCGATGTAGTCGTCCTGGCTGCGCGGGCCCTGGCAGAGGGTGGCGAAGTCGAACCACGCCACGCCGGCGGCACGCCGGCGGGTGGCGAGGTCGCGGCCGTTGATCTCCATCGCCTGGCCGCTGGTGCTGGGGCCGGCGGCCAGGCGCGAGAACCATGCCTCGAGATGGGCCTCGGCACCGGCATCGAGGCTGGCGCAGTAGACCTCGGCCTGTTCCAGCACCCGGCGACGGTAATCGACGGTGCCATCCACGTGCACCACCTCGGCGTGCTGCTTGATGAGCGCGATGGCGGGCAGGAAGCGCTGCCGCTGCAGCCCGTCGCGGTACAGCTCCCCAGGGGGGATGTTGGAGGTGGCCACCAGCGTGACGCCGTGCCGGAACAGGCCCTCGAAGAGCTTGCCGAGGATCATGGCATCGGCGATGTCGGTGACGAAGAACTCGTCGAAGCACAGCACGCGGGCCTGGGCAGCCAGCTCGGCGGCCACGGTGGCCAGCGGATCGGGCTGCTCCTTCAGCAGCGCGAGGCGTGCGTGCACGCGGTACATCAGCCGGTGGAAGTGGTAGCGCAGGTACTCGCCCTGCGGCAGGCCCTCGCAGAAGAGATCCATGACGAAGGTCTTGCCGCGGCCGACTTCGCCCCAGAGATAGGCGCCGCGCACGGGTGGCAGCGGCTTGCCGCGCAGCCGCCGCAGCAGGCGACCGGCGCCCCCCGCCTGCCGGCGCTGTGCCAGCTCCCGCGCCACGCGTTCCAGTACCATCACGGCATGCTGCTGGGCGGGATCGGGCGCAAAGGACCTGCCCTGCAGGGCAGCTGCATAACGTTGGCTGAGATTCATGGCGGGTGCGGGAGGGAACCAGCCGGCTAGCCTAATGCCCGGGCGCCCCGCCGGCAAACGCCGGCCGGCATTTATGCCCGCCGGGAGGCTCCACAGTAGAATGCGGGTGCCCGCGTGCCGCTGCACCGGGATGCATGACGAGGCGGGAACGAATGTCTGAACGCGAGTCCATGGAATTTGACGTGCTCATCATCGGCGCCGGGCCCTGCGGGCTGTCGG
>JACFNV010000080.1 GCA_019454675.1 Gammaproteobacteria bacterium
GATGTAGCGGGCGGCGGCCTCCTCGTCGCTGCCGCCGATCTCGCCGACCATGATGATGCCTTCGGTCTGCGGGTCTTCCTGGAACAGCGCGAGGCAGTCGATGAAGTTCATGCCGCGGATCGGATCGCCGCCGATGCCGACGCAGGTACTCTGGCCGAGGCCATTGCTGGTGGTCTGGTAGACCGCCTCGTAGGTCAGCGTGCCCGAGCGCGAGACGATGCCGACGCGGCCCGGCTGGTGGATGAAGCCGGGCATGATGCCGAGCTTGCACTCGCCCGGGGTGATGATGCCCGGGCAATTGGGGCCGATCAGCCGGCAGTCGTGCTCGGCAAGCACTGCCTTGACGCGCACCATGTCGAGCACCGGGATGCCCTCGGTGATGCAGACGATGAGCTCGATGCCGGCATCGGCTGCGGCGAGGATGGCATCGGCGGCGGCGGGCGCCGGCACGAAGATCACGCTGGCGGTGGCACCGGTGACGGCCACCGCTTCGCTCATGGTGTCGTAGACCGGCAGGCCGAGGTGGCTCTCGCCGCCACGCCCCGGGGTGACGCCGGCCACCACCTGGGTGCCATAGGCGATGCACTGCTCGGCATGGAACTTGCCCTGGCGGCCGGTCAGGCCCTGCCAGATGACGCGGGTTTCACGGTTGACGAGGATGCTCATGACAGGTTCCCGGCTGCGGCCACGACTTTCCTGGCGGCGTCGGTGAGATCGTCCGCCGCGGTGATGTTGAGGCCGCTTTCCGCCAGCAGCCTGCGTCCCTGCTCGACATTGGTGCCTTCGAGGCGCACCACCACCGGCACCTTGACGCTGACCTCGTGCACCGCCTGGATGATGCCCTCGGCGATGAGGTCGCAGCGCACGATGCCGCCGAAGATGTTGACCAGGATGGCGCGCACCGAGGGGTTGCTGAGGATCAGCTTGAAGGCCGCCGCCACCCGCTCGGCGGTGGCGCCGCCGCCGACGTCGAGGAAGTTGGCCGGCTCCCCGCCGTGCAGCTTGATGAGGTCCATGGTGGCCATCGCCAGGCCGGCGCCGTTGACCATGCAGGCGATGTTGCCGTCGAGCGAGACGTAGTTGAGGTCGTGCTCGGCGGCACGCCGCTCCATCTCGTCCTCCTGGCTGGGGTCGCGCATGGCCAGCAGCTCGGCGTGGCGGAACAGCGCGTTCTCCTCGATGTTGATCTTGGCGTCGAGCGCCACCAGCTTGCCCTCGCCATCGACGATCAATGGGTTGATCTCGATCAGGCTGGCATCGCAGTCGCAGAACAGGCGGTAGAGCTTCTGGCAGATGTCGATGAACTGCTTGATCTGCTCGTTGTCGAGGCCGAGCCCCTGGGCGAGCTGGCGCGCCTGGTAGGGCTGCAGGCCGGCCGCCGGGTGCACCGCCACGCTGAGGATCTTCTCCGGCGTGTGCGCGGCCACCTCCTCGATCTCCATGCCGCCGGCGGCCGAGGCAAGGAAGGCCACGCGCTGGCGCTCGCGGTCCACCAGCAGCGAGAGGTAGAGCTCGCGCTCGATCTGGCTGCCCAGCTCGACGAAGACGTGGTTCACCGGCAGGCCCTCGGCGCCGGTCTGCGGGGTGCGCAGCCGCGTGCCGAGCAGGCTGGCCGCCGCGGCGCGCACCTCCTCGATGTCGCGGGCGAGCTTGACGCCGCCCGCCTTGCCGCGGCCGCCGGCGTGGATCTGGGCCTTGACCACCCACAGCTTGCCGCCGAGGCGGCTGGCGGCCTCGCTGGCCTGGGTGGGGGTGGCGGCGACCTCGCCGCGGGTGACGGGGAGGCGATAACGGGCAAACAGCTGCTTGGCCTGGTACTCGTGCAGGTTCATGGCTCGGGGCGGGTGGCGAAAGGTGCGCGTATTGTGGGGCAATCGACTGTTTAGTCAAACGTGCTGCGCATCGGCGCCGGGTGGCGCGGCTGTGACCGCGGTCACGCCCCCGCGTCAGCGATCCGACATAATCCCCTCCTCCCATGGATGCAGCGATGGCCATCACCCAGCACAGCATGGCGGTGCCCTACCGCACGGCCGCCGAGGCCACCCGGATCATCGCCCCCGATGCACTGCGCCGGGTGGCGCGGCTGGTGGGCCTGTTCCGCCTGCTGGCCGCGGGGCTGCTGCTGGCGGTCTCGCTGGCCGGCCGCGGGGCGCCGCTGCTCGGCGAGCGCATGCCCACCGAGTTCCGCGTGCTGGCCGGGCTCTACCTGCTGGCGGCGGCGCTCATCATCGTCCACCAGCGCCGCCACCCCATCCCCGGCCCCTGGCGGGTGCCGCTGCTGCTCTCCCTGGACCTCGTCGCCATCCTGCTGCTGGTGCATACCGGCGGCGGCATGCGGAGCGGCATCGGCGGGCTGCTGGTGGTGTTCGTCGGCGCCGCCGCGCTCACCCTGCCCGGGCGGCTCGCCTTTCTCGGCGCCGCGCTGGCCACCATCGGCATGTTGCTGGAGCAGGTGCTGGCCTTCAGCCAGGACATGGCCCCCGCCAACGATTTCATCGCCGCCGGCACGCTGGGCGCGGTGATGTTCGCCATCGTCGCCGCCGCCTTCCCGCTGGCGCACCGGCTGGAGGAAAGCGAGGCGCTGGCGCACCAGCGCGGCATCGACCTCGCCAACCTGGCGCAGCTCAACGAATACATCATCGCCAACCTGCGCGAGAGCATCCTCGTCGTCGATGCCGCCGACCACATCCGCCTCATGAACCAGCCGGCCGCCGAGCAGCTGGGCGCCGGCATCCACGCCACCGGGCTGCCGCTGCGCCAGGTGGCGCCGCGGCTGGCGCAGCTGCTGGAAGCCTGGCGCCGCGGCGACGACCCGCGCCGGCAGATGCCGGGCTTTCTCTCCGCCGATGGCAGCACGCAGATCAACAGCCACGTGGCGCCGCTGGAGGGCCGCGACGACGGCCCGGTGCTGATCTTCCTCGAGGATGCCGGGCTGCTGGCCGAGAAGGTGCAGCAGTCCAAGCTCGCCGCGCTCGGCCGCCTCACCGCCAGCATCGCCCACGAGGTGCGCAACCCGGTGGGCGCCATGAGCCACGCCGGGCAGCTGCTCGCCGAATCGCCCGCCATCGGCGCCGAGGAACGCCGTCTGCTGGAAATCATCCGCACCAACTCGCAGCGCGTCAGCGCCATCGTCGAGAGCATCCTGCAGCTCTCGCGCCGCGAGGCCGGCAAGCCCAGGCTGCTGGCGCTCGCCGACTGGAGCCGCGCCTTCGTCGCCGAGTTCAGCTCCACGCTGGAGCTGTTCGAGGGCCAGGTGACGGCGCTCGGCGACGAGGAGGTGGAAGTGCGCATGGACCCGGGGCACCTGCACCAGGTGGTGTGGAACCTGTGCGAGAACGCGGTCAAGTACGCCAGCGAGACGGCACGCGGCATCACCGTGGAGCTTTCCTGGGGGCGCATGCCGGGCAGCCGGCGACCCTTCCTCGAGGTGGCCGATCGCGGGCCGGGCATCGACGCGGCGCTGGTCGAGCGCGTCTTCGAGCCCTTTGCCACCGGCCAGGCGGGCGGCACCGGGCTGGGGCTGTTCATCTCGCGCGAGCTGTGCGAATACAACCGCGCCACGCTCACCTACGAGCCGCGCAAGGACGGCGGCAGCCGCTTCCGCATCGTCTTTGCCGATCCCGCGCGCTGGGGAGGCCGGGGATGAAAAGACCGCTGGCGCTGGTGGTGGACGACGAGCCGGACATCCGCGAGCTGCTCGCCATCACCCTGCAGCGCATGGACATCGACACCCGCACCTGCGGCGACATCGCCGCCGCCAAGGCGGCGCTGCGCGGTGGCGACTTCCAGCTCTGCCTCACCGACATGCGCCTGCCCGATGGCGACGGGCTCGACCTCGTCGCCTGGATGCAGGCCAGCGGCCTGCGCACCCCGGTGGCGGTGATCACCGCGCACGGCAACGTCGAGACCGCGGTGCGCGCGCTGAAGTCCGGCGCCTTCGATTTCATCTCCAAGCCGCTCGACCTCGGCAACCTGCGCCGGCTGGTGGCCAATGCACTGCGGCTGGCGAGCCCCGCCCCAACCGATGGTGCGGGCCAGGTGCAACTGCTCGGCGACTCCGCCCCCATGCAGCAGCTACGCGAGCTGATCGCCCGCGTGGCGCGCAGCCAGGCACCGGTGCACATCACCGGCGAGTCGGGCACCGGCAAGGAACTGGTGGCGCGCATGATCCACCAGCAGGGCGCGCGGGCGGACGGCCCCTTCGTGCCGGTCAACTGCGGTGCCATCCCCGGCGAGCTGATGGAGAGCGAGTTCTTCGGCCATCGCAAGGGCTCCTTCACCGGTGCGCTCAGCGACAAGCCGGGGCTGTGCCAGAGCGCCGACGGCGGCACGCTGTTCCTCGACGAGATCGCCGAGCTGCCGCTGCCCATGCAGGTGAAGCTGCTGCGGGTGATCCAGGAGAAGGCCATCCGCCCGGTCGGCCAGCCGCAGGAGGTGGCCGTGGACCTGCGCATCCTCTCCGCTACCCACAAGGACCTGCGCGCGCTGGTCGCCGCCGGGCAGTTCCGCGAGGACCTCTACTACCGCATCAACGTCATCGAGCTGCGGGTGCCGCCGCTGCGCGAGCGCGGCGCCGACATCGCGCTGCTCAGCCACCATCTGCTCGAACGCCAGGCGCAGCTGCTGGGCGTGCCGGTGCCGGGGCTCGAGCCCGCCGCCGCGGCCAGGCTGGCGGCTTATGCCTTCCCCGGCAACGTGCGCGAGCTGGAGAACATCATCGAACGTGCCATGGCGTTGTCCGCGGGCGGCGACATCCTCGCCGGCGACATCCAGATCCACGAGGGCGCCAGCCCGGTGCCGGCCGCCACCCCCGCCGACCTCGAAACGCGCATCGATTCGGTGCAGCGCGAGGCCATCCAGAAGGCGCTGGAGGCCAACCGCTACAACAAGACCGCCGCCGCCCGCCAGCTCGGCATCACGCTGCGCGCGCTGCGCTACCGGATGGCCAAGCTCGGCATGGAATGAGGGCGGCCGGCGCGCCTTCAGGGCGATGGATCGGGAGGATGCTGCGGAGGAGTCGGACATCATCCGCAGGGCCGGGAAGCAGGATCACACGGTCACGACCGCAGCTGCCAGATGGCGGCCTGTTGCCATCCATCCGGAAACCCCATCGCAGCAAGATCCACCGCTGGATGTTCCTCCAGCAGGGCCAGCAGGCTGGCACGCCAGCGTGAAGCCGGGCTGATGCGGTTCATCATGTATGCCAGCATGACCAACGTGTTGTAGATCCGCTTTGGCAGCTCCGGATTGAAAATCTCTCCCAGCCACTTCGGGCGCACGGCCAGTTTCATGCCGATCGTCATCTCGCGATTCCACAGCCGCATGTGATGGGCGCAGACGTTGCGGACATACGCAAGATGATGGGCGAAGGAGCCGATGATCTGCTCGTCAAGCTCATAGGGTCTGGCGATTTCGACACGGGCGGCACCGTCGACGAGATTGCCGAACCAGAGTGAAAGCTGTCCGAATGTCAGCAACTCGCTGACAGCCCACAACGGCGGAAGCTCCGGATCGGTGTATTTCTGGTTGTAATGAAGCACGAAGGTTTCGCGACTGCGCTCCAGCTCCTCCTGGAGACGTGTCAGGCATTTGGCGTGCCGGGTGGCCTTGCGGAACAAGGCCGCATCCAGATACGCATGCGGTCCATAGCGGTGGGCCAGGACATAGGCCCAGCGGGTGCGCAGCGACACCTCGACGCGCTCGATGGCATCCATGACCAGAAGGCGGGGCTTTCGGTCGAAGCTGTAGAGATCGATGATGGTCTCGAAGCGGGTACCTGCTCGAAAAGCGTGATCACGGCCATGAGTGGCTGGCGCTTCGCTGGGGAGCCAGTAGGCACGCAAGCGGTAATAACTGATGTGTTCCAGATGGTGCAGAGCGACCGCGCGGTCGGCTACGGTCATTCCTCGACGGCGCAGGAGATCAAGCTGCTCGTCGACGGTGAGCGCGGGCTTGTTGAATTTCATGCCACGGTCACCGGCAATAAAAACCCGCCCTGGTGCGCTTCCGTGGAGAGGCGTGGCGGGTGTTGTTGACCAACATTCTATCGATCATGGCCGCTTTGCCAAGCACTCAGGCATCCCTGCCTGGACGCACCCAGCCACCATGCGCGTATCGGCGATGCGACATTCGCACCAGCGCCTGGCGGGTGCCACGGCGCCAGGAACAGCCGCGCTTCCGGTTGAGTGACATGGCGGATTTCACGAGCCCGGATCATTCATCCATGGTCGATGGGCTGACGAGGAGCGGGAAGCGGTCAATCAGCCTCGTTCATGGAGAAACAAGCTGCCACCCGCCAAGCTCGGCATGGAATGAAGGCACACA
Source organism: Gammaproteobacteria bacterium (assembly GCA_019454675.1). GTDB lineage: Bacteria > Pseudomonadota > Gammaproteobacteria > Steroidobacterales > QUBU01. The sequence goes on from JACFNV010000080.1 coordinate 6,325, forward strand.
GACGGGCAATATGTGCGATCAATTGCCAATATATGCGACAACCCACCGTCGAGACCAGACAGGGAAACCCGCATGTCCGAGCGCATCAATGCCCGCCTGTCGCGGCCCCTGGCCGAATTCGTGGGTCGCATGGTCGGTGAAACCGGCCTCTACGAAACCCCCAGCGAGTACATCCGCGACCTGATCCGCCGCGACATGGAACGTCGCGAAGACCAGCTCGTGCAGGATGCCATCCTTGCCGGCTACCGCGACCTGGCTGCAGGCCGCCTGTTCGAGTCGAGCGGCGACTTCGAGACCGACATGGCCATGCTTGCCCGGAAGGAAGCCGACGGCTGGCAATGACAAAGCCCGCTGCGCGCTTCTTCCTGACGCGACGGGACGCGCTCGAACTGCGCCGGATCCATGCACGCTCGCGCCGGGAATGGGGCGACGACATTGCCAGGCGCTACATCGCCGGCTTGTACGCCGCCATGCGCCACTTCGTCATCTACGATGTCATTGAGCAGGGAATCGTCGTGCTGACACTTCAGCACCAGATGCGCGACATCGAAACCCTGATTGCACAACTGGACCCTGCACTGCTCGCCGAAGTCGAGGCATTGAAGCGCAGGATGTGACGCCCACCCGGCCATCAGCCGGGCTTGCCTTCCCTCCCGCGCGCCCAGCCCACCGCACCCGCGACATCCTGTTCCGTGATGCCCAGCCGGGCCAGCCTGGTGCGCACCGCCATCGCCCGGGCGGGAGTGGCATCACCGCGCGCCTGCGGGGCGGAGGGCTTGTCCGCAGCAGCCGCGGACGCACGGGTAGATGGCCGGTAGCGGCGGATGGCGAGGTGGCGATTGCGTTCGCGTGCCAGCGCCAGGTCATGGGCCATCTGCAGCCGGAGCCACGCCTCGGCGCCGCCGCCAAAGGCCCTGTCCAGGCGGATGGCCATGTCCGCCGAGATGGCGGCCTTGCCGTTGACCACGTTGTTCAGCGCCTGCCGGCTCAGGCCCAGCAGCCCGGCCGCCGCGGTGACGCTGAGCCCGAGGGGCTCCAGGCAGTCATGGCGGATCGACAGACCGGGATGCGGGGGCAGCTTCATGGCCATCTCATTCACCTTGCACCATCAATGGTAGTCGACCAGATCGACGTCCCGGGCCTCAACCCCATCAAACCGGAAGACGAGGCGCCAGTTGCCCGATATCCATACCGACCAGCAGCCCGCCCTGTCGCCCTTCAGACGGTGCAGCCGCCAGCCCGGCAGATTCATGTCCCCGGGCGAAGCGGCGACATCCAGGCGGGCCAGCACGCGCGAGAGCCGCGGCACCAGCGATGCCGGAACGTCCCTGGTGCTGCCGGATTCGTAGAGCCGCAGCAGACCCTTGTGTCTGAACCCGCGGATCACCGGCCACGCATCCACGCGGCCCGTCGAGACAAGATGCATTGACAAGCGATGCTTGTCAATCTGGAATGATCAGACCGGATCATCACCCCATGATCGATGGGCGGATGAGAGCCAGGGAGCCGTCAATCGGCCCTGTTCATGGAAAAATGCCCTGCCGCCCATCGGACGGGGCCGGGCCATGCTGCCGAATGACGAGGTCGGGCGGCGAGGCCGGGATGGATGTGACGCGGAGCGTCAGATCCTGACGTGGCGCGTCAGGCAGGTGGCGGGAGGGCGGCCAGGATTTGCCCGGGTGACTGGCCGAAGCTGTCTTAATATCCGGGAAAACCCATGGGAAACAGGCAGCTGACTCCAGCCGCAGCAATGTGGCACAAGGCTTGCAGCTACCTGCCCGGAACGCTTTGCACCAGCAAGCATTGAAAACCCCTCCAAGGAGTTGAAGACATGAAGACGATCCAGAAAGGTTTCACGCTCATCGAACTGATGATCGTGGTGGCCATCATCGGCATCCTCGCCGCCATCGCCATCCCGGCCTATCAGGACTACACCATCCGCTCGCAGGTCAGTGAAGGCCTGACGCTGGCGGCATCCGCCAAGGCCGCCGTCTCGGAGACCTTCTCCAGCACCGGTACCGCTCCAGCCGATCGCGCAGCCGCCGGCATGACCGCCACTGCCACCGACACCGCCGGCAACTATGTGTCGCAGCTGGAGATCGACGACGGCGTGATCACCATCACCTACTCCAACACGGGCAATCAGCGCGCCAACGTCGCTATCAACGGCTCCACGCTGACCCTGGTGCCCTACATCAGCCCCGATGGCAGCGTCTCCTGGAAGTGCCGCGCCGCCGGCTCGACGGCTGCACCCACCGCCACCATCATGACGGGTGCCGCAAACGCGACGGGCACGCTGCTCGCCAAGTACGCACCGGCCGAGTGCCGCGTCTGATGTCCTGACGGGCCGGCCCGGACATCGGACCGGTTCGCCATCGTCAGCGGAAAGGGGGGCTTCGGCCCCCCTTTCTTTTTGCCGTTCCACCGGCAGCCGGCGGCACGCCTACTCCAGCGGCTCGTCTTCGCGGGCAGCCTCCACACCCCGGGCCTGCGCCCTTTCCCGGCGCTCTTTGCCGAAATGCGATGCCCGTTCGGTTGCAGCCCGCCACGGCCTTAAGTAACACTAGCCGGCAGCACCCTCCACCCTTGCGGATCGCCCGGCGCGCAGTATCGAACCCATGGCCGTCAACCCCACCCCACCGATGCTTTCCGGGCTCTCGCGACGGCTGGTCCAGGACGGCATCGTCGCCGAGGACACCGCGCTGCAGGCGCTGATCGACAGCCGCAGCGAGCCCGGCGGGCTGGTGCCCTTCCTGGTCTCGCGCAAGCTGGCGGACCCGCGCCAGGTCGCCGTAGCGGCGGCCACCGAGTTCGGCATCCCGCTGTTCGACCTCGATGCCATGGACGTGGACATGGATGCCTTCCGTGCGGTGGACCAGCAGCTGATCGCGCGCCACCGCGTGCTGCCGCTGCTGCTGCGGAGCAAGCGGCTGTTCCTCGGCATGGCCGACCCCACCAACCTGCAGGCCATCGACGAGATCAAGTTCCAGACCGGCTTCCGCGTCGACCTGGTGGTGGTGGAGCAGGACAAGCTCGAGGCGGTGGTGGGCCGCTCGCTGGAGGCCGCCGACACCTCGATGGGCAACCTCGGCGAGGACGACTTCGACCTCGAGAGCCTCGAGGTCAGCGGCGGCGATGACGAGATCGCCGAGGAGGTGGGGCGCGACGAGGCGACCGATGCCCCCATCGTGCGCTTCGTCAACAAGGTGCTGCTCGATGCCATCAAGCGCGGCGCCTCGGACATCCACTTCGAGCCCTACGAGAAGCACTACCGGGTGCGCACCCGGCTCGATGGCGTGCTCAAGCAGGTGGCGGCACCGCCGCTGGCGCTTTCTTCCAAGGTGGTGGCGCGGCTCAAGGTGATGGCGCGCCTCGACATCGCCGAGCGGCGGCTGCCGCAGGACGGGCGCATCAAGATGCGGCTGTCGAAGAACCGCGCCATCGACTTCCGCGTCAACACCTGCCCGACGCTGTTCGGCGAGAAGGTGGTGCTGCGCATCCTCGACCCCAGCAGCGCCAAGCTCGGCATCGATGCGCTGGGCTACGAGGACGTGCAGAAGAAGGCCTACCTCGATGCGCTGGCCAAGCCCTACGGCATGATCCTCGTCACCGGCCCCACCGGCAGCGGCAAGACGGTCTCGCTGTACACCGGGCTCAACATCCTCAACACCGAGGACCGCAACATCTCCACCGCCGAGGACCCGGCGGAAATCAACATGCCGGGGGTCAACCAGGTCAACGTCAACCCCAAGGTGGGGCTCTCCTTCGCCGCCGCGCTGCGCGCCTTCCTGCGCCAGGACCCGGACGTGATCATGGT
>JACFNV010000175.1 GCA_019454675.1 Gammaproteobacteria bacterium
CAGCCGGCTGGGCCGACAGGTGGAGGACCCGGGGACGCGGCTCGAGATCCTCAAGGCGGTGCATCGCGAGGCGCGGCGTGCCGAGCTGCCCCCCGAAATGGTGCTGGCGGTGATCGACGTGGAGAGCGCCTTCAATCCCTATGCCGTCTCCTCCGCCGGCGCCCAGGGGCTGATGCAGGTGATGCCCTTCTGGCGCAAGGAGCTCGGCTACCGGCGCCTGGTCGACATCAACGACAACGTGCTGATGGGCTGCACCATCCTGCGCTACTACTACGACATGGAAAAGGGCAACTGGCAGCGGGCGCTGGCGCGCTACAACGGCAGCCTCGGCAGGCCCGAATACCCGCAGAAAGTCCTCGACCGACTGAGCCGGCGCTGGTTCCGGCAATAGCCGCGAGCTAGCCCGTCCGGAAGCCGCCGGGCAACTCGGGCGGGGCCACCGCCTCGACCGCCACCGCATCCACCCGTGCCGCCGGCGGGCCGCGCTGCAGCCAGTGCTCCAGCTCCGCCAGCGCCGCGGCCTCGCCCACCGCGAGCACCTCGACGCGGCCATCGGCCAGGTTGACGGCATGCCCCTGCAGCCCCAGTCGCGTTGCCTCGCGCGCGGTGCCGGCGCGAAAGAAAACCCCCTGTACCTTGCCGCTGACGATGAATCGCCTGGCGCTGCTGCCGCTCGTCATGCCCGATCGAATCCTGCCCCGATGCCGTTCCTGCCGCCGGAAAACCCGCGGTCCCATCGCTAGAATACCCGCCCATGACGAGCGAGATCCTGGTCCTGTACTACTCCCGCCACGGCTCGGTCGCCGCACTGGCCAGCCTGGTGGCGCGGGGCGTCAACACGGTACCCGGCGCGGCAGCCAGGCTGCGCACGGTGCCACCCGTTGCCGCGCAGAGCGGGGAATCGTTGCCGGCCGTGCCCGATGGCGGGCCGCCCTATGCCCGCCTGGCCGACCTCGAGGAATGCGCGGGGCTGCTGCTCGGCAGCCCGACGCGCTTCGGCGGCATGGCGGCGCCGCTCAAGCACTTCATCGAGGGCAGCAGCACGCTGTGGCTCAACGGCAGCCTGAGCGGCAAGCCGGCCGGTGTCTTCACCTCGACCGCCTCGCTGCATGGCGGGCAGGAGTCCACGCTGCTCGCCATGGCCTTGCCGCTCCTGCACCACGGCATGCTGCTGGTCGGCGTGCCCTTCACCGAAGGCGCACTCAGCAGCACCCGCAGCGGGGGCGG
>JACFNV010000176.1 GCA_019454675.1 Gammaproteobacteria bacterium
GGGATCTCCAGGTTGTCGAAGAACAGCTCGTTGGTCTCGTGGTTGACCATGTTGAGAATCGGCCGCACCGTCAGGCCGTGGCCGATCGCCTGCTTCAGGTCGACCAGGAAGCAGCTCAGGCCCTCGGAGCGCTTCTTCACCTCGGCCAGCGGCGTGGTGCGCGCCAGCAGGATCATCATGTCGCTGTGCTGGATGCGCGAGATCCACACCTTCTGGCCGTTGATCACCCAGCGCCCGTCCTTCTTCTCGGCGGTGGTCTTGAGCTGGGTGGTGTCGCTGCCGGTGCTCGGCTCGGTCACGCCCATGGACTGGATGCGCAGCTCGCCGGTGGCGATCCTGGGCAGGTACTTTTCCCGCTGCGCCGGCGAGCCGCCGCGCACGATGGCGTTCATCACGTACATCTGGCCGTGGCAGGCGCCCGAGTTGCCGCCCGAGCGGTTGATCTCCTCCATGATCACCGAGGCCTCGGCCATCGTCAGGCCCGAGCCGCCGTATTCCTGCGGGATGAGCGCCGCCATCCAGCCAGCCTCGGTCAGCGCCTGCACGAATTCATCCGGGTAGCCGCGCTCTTCGTCGATCTTGCGGTGGTACTCGTCCGGGAACTGCGCACACAGGGCGCGCACGGCATCACGAATTTCCTGGTAATCGTGCTGGGAGTCCGTCATGGTTCAGGTCTGGGGATGGAAGGAAGGTAGGTAGGAGGAGGCACATGGCGACGAAGCGGCCGGCTCAAGGCACCAGCTCGACGCTCGCGTGCATGGTAAGCCAGCCCTCATGATCCTGGGCCCACAGCGCCACGGTCCTGCCATCGTCGGACGGCTTGCCATGCACGGTGAAGGGATGCAGGTCGAACGTGGGTCGCAGGGCGCGGAACTCGAGGCTCGCCACCCGGGCCTGGGGCAACTCGCGGCGCAGCAGGTCCATCAGCAGGGTGGCGAGCAGCGGACCGTGCACCACCAGGCCCGGGTAGCCCTCCTCCTGGGTGACGTAGCTGCGGTCGTAGTGGATCCGATGGCCGTTGAAGGTCAGGGCCGAATAGCGAAACAGCAGCACCGGATCGGGCGTGATGGCGCGCGACCAGGCGGCCTGGCCCGCCAGCGGCGGCTTCTGCGGCGTCGGCGCCGGATCGCCGGGTCGCGCGGCCGCGCGGTAGACGATGTCGTGCTCCTCGGTCAGCGCCAGGCCCGCCTCGTTGCCGAAGCGGTGCTCGACCAGCACGAACACCA
>JACFNV010000081.1 GCA_019454675.1 Gammaproteobacteria bacterium
GCAGCCTGTTGAGCAGCGGACGCGCCAGCACCACCAGCACCAGCAGGCCCGCATACGGCGATGGCGTCACGTCCGAGCCGATGGCCAGCACCGCCACCGCCACGATGTCCTGCACCACGAGCACGCCGATCACGATGCGTCCGTGGAAGGCACGCAGTTCCTTGCGCGGCTCGAGGACTACGGCAGCCAGCACCGTGCTCGAGAAGCTGAAGGCCGAGCCCAGCAGCCAGGCCACGGGCCAGCCGAGCCCGAGCGCATGGGCCAGCACGGCGGCCGAGCCGGCGCTCAGCAGCAGGTGCACCCCGGCGGTCACCCATACCTCGGGCTGGACCAGGCTCTGCCAGCGCAGCTTCAGCCCCACCGTGAACAGCAGCAGCCAGACGCCCACCTCGCCCAGCGACACCAGGATCGGCGCCGAGTCCAGGCCAAGCCCGTTGAGCAGGAAGCCGGCGGCGAGGAAGCCGACCAGCGGCGGCAGTGCGAGCTGGCGCGCCAGCAGGCCGAGGACGAAGGCACACAGGATCGAGATGGCCAGCACCAGCATGGCGGAAAACTCGCAGCACCACGGTCATGCTGTCAAGCGCGGATTTCAGCCGAGGAGCAGCGTCTCCCCCGGCTGCGGGCACTCGGCCGGCAGACCGTAACGCTCGCGGATGCGTTCGCACAGGGCATGGCGCGCCGGATCATCACCGTGCGTCAGTACGATGCGCGGCGCCTGTGGCGCCACCTCGGACAACCAGTCGAGCAGCTCGGCCTGGCCGGCGTGCGCCGAGAAGCCGCTGAGATGGTGGACGGTGGCCCTGACGGCGATCTCCTCGCCGAAAATTTCCACCATGCCGGCACCATCGGCCAGTGCACGCCCCAGCGTGCCCGGTGCCATGTAGCCCGAGAGGATCACATGGGCATTCTCGCGCCACAGCGTGTGGCGCAGGTGGTGCACCACCCTGCCCGCCTCGCACATGCCGGCGGCGCTGATGATCACGCAGGGCCCTTCATGCTCGTTGAGGGCACGCGACTCGGCGACCGACTCCGCCACCTTCAGCATCTGCAGGTCGTGGCGCAGCTGCCCGCTGTGCACCAGTTCGCCGAGTTCCGCGTCGTACAGCTCCTGGTGGTGCATGTAGACCAGCGTCGCCGCGGTCGCCATCGGGCTGTCGAGGTATACCGGGATGGATGGCAGCCCGGCTTCGCGGATCGCCGCGGCCATGTGGAACAGCAGCAGCTGCGTGCGCCCCACGGCAAAGGCGGGAATGACGACCCGTGCCCGGTTGCGGACCGCCTCATGCAGGATCTCGCGCAGGCGCTGCACGGTAGATGCGGCGGACGGGCGCTCGCGATCGCCATAGGTGGACTCCATCACCACCAGGTCCGCCAGCGCCGGGCGCTGCGGGTCGCGCAGGATCGGGGCACCGCAGGGGCCGATGTCGCCGGAGAACACCAGCACGCGGGAGGTGCCGCCATCCGCGATGCACAGCTCGACGCTGGCGGAGCCCAGGATGTGCCCGGCCTCGCCGAGCCGCAGGCTGATGCCCGGGGCGATCTGCCTGCGCTGCCCGTAGGCCAGCGGCCTGCCGCTGGCTTTCACCCGCTCCACGTCGGCCAGCGTGAAGGGTGGCTCGAGCCGGGGCTGGCCGGCACGCTGGCGACGGCGGTTCTCGCGCACCAGGTCGCCTTCCAGGATGCGCCCCTGGTCGGCCAGCAACAGCGCTGCCAGGTCGAGCGTGGCCGGCGTGGCATGCAGCTGCCCCGCGTAGCCCGCGGCCATCAGCAGCGGCAACCGGCCCGAGTGATCGATGTGCGCATGGCTGAGCACCACGGCATCGAGCCGATCGGGGCGGACCGGCCCCAGCTCGCGGCTGCGCTCGCGCGCCCCGGGACCACCCTGGAAGGCACCAAAATCCACCAGCACCGTGGCGGCATCGGTCTGCACCAGATAACCCGAGCCGGTCACCTCGCCGACGGCCCCGCAGAAATCGATGCGGATCATCCACCCTCTCCCCATCCGGCGACAGCCATGCGGCTTGACGCTGTTTTCATGCCGGGGCCATGATCGCGCCCTGTTCCGGGCTTTACCAAGGGGAGTGCAACGGTGTTCAAGGAATTCAAGGAATTCGCCATGCGCGGCAATGTCGTCGATCTTGCCGTCGGCATCATCATCGGCGGCGCCTTCGGCAAGATCACCACCTCGCTGGTGAACGACGTGATCATGCCGCCGATCGGCCTGTTGCTCGGCAAGATGGATTTCAGCAGCCTGTTCATCAACCTCTCCGGCGAGAACTATGCCACCCTGGCCGCGGCGGAAGCCGCCAGCGCACCGGTGATCCGCTATGGTGCCTTCGTCAACACGCTGCTGGACTTCGTGATCGTGGCCTTCGCCATCTTCCTGCTGGTACGCACCATCAACCGCCTGAAGAAGGCGGAAGAAGCGGCTCCCCCGCCCCCGCCCGGACCCTCCGCCGAAGAGAAGCTGCTGGGCGAGATCCGCGACCTGCTCAAGACGCGCTAGGCCTGCGGGTACGCAGGCGGCGACGGGCGCCCCGGCGCAGCAGCAGCCGGCGCAGGACGACCGCGGCGGCACGCCGCTCGTTGGCCGACAGCATGCCGAGCTGGTCATCGGCCGCCGCGAGGCGCGCCTCGATGGCACGATCGACCAGCTCGCGACCCTCGCTGCTGAGCGAGACGTTGATCCCGCGCCGATCGCCCGGATCGGCCGTGCGCAGCACCAGCCCGCGGGCCTCGAGGCGGTCGATGCGGGTCGTCATGGCACCGCTGCTCAGCATCGTCATCCGCGCCAGCGCGGTAACCGGCAGCTGGCAGGGAGGCCCCTGGCGGCGCAGTGCCGCGAGCACCTCGTACTCCCACAGCCGCAGGCCGAGCCCGCCCAGCGCCGCCTCGGCACCCCTCTGGAACAGCTTGGCCAGGAACTGGATGCGCAGGACGATGCCGAGGCTCGAGGCATCGAGCTCGGGCCGCTCGCGCGCCCATTGGCCAAGCAGCAGATCAACCTGATCTTCCATGGCCTTGCAGGTTAACGGCGCAACGGGAAGGCGTCCATGCGCCCGCAGGACTCAGCGGGCCGCCGCGATCTCCTCCTTCAACTCGCCGGCCAGTTTGCCGAGCGTCTCCGCGTCGAGCCAGTCGAAGGCCGGCATGGCACGCCCGGTGCTGCTGGCGGGGCTCCCGGCCTCGCGGCCCGTGCGCAGGAAAGCCACCAGTCCCGCCACATCCCGCTCGCGCACGAAGGCCGAGTGCAGCAGCCCGACCCCCAGGCCGGGCAGCCCCTGGCCCCGGTCTCCGTGACAGCCGGCGCAGTACTGGCCGAAGAGGCCCGGCGCAGCGGCGGTCGCTGCATCCGGCGCGACAGCCACTGCCATCCGGCTTGCCATGCCGAAGGGGGCGACGGGCATGTCCGCGCCATGCGCATCCGGTGCAGCTGCAGCGGCGCTCGTGGAGGCCATGCCGCTCGGGGCCTGCAGGCCGAGCAGCCAGCCACCGGCCAGTGCCATGCCGGCCAGCAAGGCGGCGGCGCTCAATTGCCGCTGCCACGGCAAGCGGAGCCTCGGCAGCGAATTGAGCAGGCTGAGGCCCAGGATCGCCGTGCAGGCCAGCACCGTGACCTGCAGGATGAACACCAGCAGCTCCGGCGACCAGATGCCCCCGGCCTGGAATACCGCGGCCAGCCGCCCCGCCTCCGTCGCTCCCAGCCGCAGCAGCGAGCTGCGCACCCAGCCGAGCTCGAAGTTCTGCTGTATGACGGCGAACAGGCTGGCAATCAGCGCGAAGCCGAGCGCATACCCGGACTGGCGGAGGGTACCGAACAGTCCCGATACCATGCCCACCCGTTCGGGTGGCGCATGCGCCATCAGCAGTGCACTGTTCGGGGAAAAGAAGAGCCCGGTACCGATGCCGATGATGATCAGCGCCGGCAGCAAGCCGGCCATGCCCGTATCGATGGTTACCGCCAGCAGCAGCAGGTAGCCGATGCCGCGCACCAGGGCGCCGGCGCTGCTCATGATCCCGGCGGGGAAACGGTCGGCCGCCCAGCCCGACACCGGGCTCATCAGCGTGGTGCACAAGGCGGATATGGCCATGAGCATGCCGACATCCCAGGCGCGCATCTCCAGCGCATTGATCAGCACGATGGGCAGCACGAACAGCGTCAGCGGCAGGCTGGCGAACATCGCGGCAAAGGCGATGGCGGCACGCGTGAACTCCGCGCTGCGGGCGAACAGTTCCGGATCGATGAGCGGCTCGGGCGTCCGCCTCTCGTGGCGGATGAACAGCATCGTGAACAGGATGCCGGCGCCGAACACGAGCCACGACCAGGGATCCCGCCAATTCTGGTCCACCGGCAGCTGGGTACAGCCGTAGAGGATGCCGGACATGGCCAGCGTCAGGTACAGCGCCCCGGCGATGTCGAAGCGCCGGGAAGCCCCGGCCAGCGTCATCGGCTGGCGCAGGCCCAGCGAAGCAAAGGCCAGCACGATGATCAGGATGGCCAGCGGGATGCGGCTGGAGAAAGTGGCACGCCAGTCGTAGGCATCCAGCAGCCAGCCGGCAAAGATGGGGCCGAAAATGAAGCCCAGCGCATTGGCCGCCTGCAGCCAGCCCAGTGCACGGCCGCGACGCTCGGGCCCGAAAATATGCGTGGCGATGGTGAAGGTGGTGGGCAGGAACAGGGCCATGCCGAAACCCTGTACCAGCCGCAGCATGATCAGTCCGGCGACATCGGGAGCCCAGGCGCAGGCGGTCATCGCCAGCGAGTACACCAGGGTGCCGGCCTGGAACAGGCGGGCGTGGCCGAAGACATCGGCCACCCTGGCGGCAAGCAGCATGGGGCCGGTAGCCGCCACCAGATAGCCCAGGGCCACCCAGACGATCTGGTTGGTGCTCGAGTCCAGATCATCGATCATGTCGGCGAAGGCCAGCGGCATGAAGCTGGAGTCGAGGCTGGCCATGGCGGTGGCCAGCAGCAGCACGCTCATGACTGCCAGCGCGCGCCCCGCGGAGAGCGGGGCATCGGCCGTGGGAACGGCGCTCGCGGGTGCAGCGGTCATGGCCTCGCCCCCATCAGAACGGCTTGGCAACACCGAGGAAGGCCGCGCATGCCACGAGCGCCCACATGATGAGCGCGGTGATGGCAGCCTTGCGTCGGCGTACTTTCAGCAACCGCTCGCCACCTGCCTGGTCACCGGCCGCAAAGCGCTCGATGGCAAGGCGCCATTGGCCGCTGTACACGCGCAGCACCATGCCATCGACCACGATGGCGGCCACGACCACGAATTTCATGAGCAACCAGTCCGGCACCCGGCTTTCCGGCAGCTGCCACTGCCACCAGGCCAGCCAGCTGAAGCCCGCCAGCATCGCCACCCTGCAGACGAGGTCGACCCGCAGCAGCACCCCGATCGGGGCACGCGCATGGCCGAAATGGATCACCAGCGCCATGACCACCCAGGCCAGGCTCAGGACCCAGATCACGTCCACGACCACCGGCGGCAATGGCGCTCCCCACCACAGGGCCATCTGGAAGCCCACGGGGATGATGCTCAGCAGGGCGATGCGCGGGGCCAGGTCGATATCCATGAGCAGCGAGCGGATGCGGTTGCGCTCCGCTACCGCCAGCCCCGGCCGGGACATGACGCCACCCGCCAGGAAGACCCCGAGATCGGCCCCCAGCCAATAGGCAAACAAGAGCACATGCGTGAACCGCAGCCATTCGTAGGAAGCAGACACGACCCCCCCCTGACCCGCCGTCACCGCCGGGAAGGCTGCACTTTAACCGATCGTTTCCGGTCCCGCGGAGAAGCCCGCCGCGCAGGCAGCAGCTCTCCGGCGTGCACGCACGGACGCAGCCGACCGGACATCGCCCGGGAGACAACGCTCGTCGCCGGCCACCAGCAGGGAGTCAAGGTGTGAAACAGCGCACACTTTCATGCATTCTGATTGTTCATCACAGCAAGATAAATTAGATTATGAAATTATTGTAATTAAATGTTTTATAACAGTTATTACTCAATATTACCTATGCCTCTGAATGCTTTTCCAGTCGGCGGATACCCCGCCCGGAGACCTCCCGGGAAGCCCCGCACGGAACTGCATCACTGTTTTCATCACCCCTGCTGTCTAGCCTGCATCTCCGGGAAAATCGCTTTCCCGAGAACAGGGCATGCACAAGATCGGCAAGGACAATCAGCAGGACTTCACGCTGGGAGAAATCCTCAGCGATGGCTGGATCGTTTTCGCCGACAAGGATGGCAACCAGCAGCGCAGCCCCGGCGAAGCCCTGCTAGCATACGCCCCGCCGCCGGAACTGCTGCCCGGCTCGGCAGAATTCGCGGGAACGCTCAGCTACACGGCCGATGGCCGCACGCACGGCACCGGGGCAGCCACCGGCAGCGGCAGCTTTGTCTTCTGCGCAGCTGGCACCGAGCTGGCCGCACGCGTCGTCCTGCTGCCGGGCAATGGCCTGCCCGTGCGGCCCGACCCTGGCCACGAGGCCGCCCTCCCTGCCTGCCCGGGTGATCCGCAAAGATGAACGCCATGCACACCCGTTACCCGACCCACCAGCGCGGCTACAACCTGCTGGAGCTGATGGTCACGCTGACGATCGCCGGTGTCGTCCTCGGCATCGGCATCCCCTCCTTCACCCAGTTCATGGACAACAGCCGCATGGCGGCGGCTGCCAACGATCTGGTGACCTCGATCCACGCGGCACGCACCGAGGCTGTCAAGCGCCGCCAGTCGGTCACGCTGTGCGCCAGCAGCAACTGGGCCGCAGCAAGCCCCGCCTGCGACCTCGCCGGCGGCAGGGGATGGCTCGTCTTCGTCGACAACAATGCCAATGGCAGCCTGGACAGCGGCGACATCCTGGTGCTGGCCCAGGCGGCCCCGGCCAATGGCGTGCAGATCAGCGTCGACGCTGGCGCGGCACGCTACATCCAGTACGGCGCCAACGGCTTCCTGCAGCCGGCAGCAGCCGGCACCGCATTCACCAACATCCAGTTCTGCGACCACCGCGGCAACGCCGATACCGGCGGTGGCGTGGCCGCAGGCCGCTGGATCCAGATCGGCCCCACCGGACGCCCGCAGATCTACCGCACGCAGGCGGAGGTCCAGGGTAGTCCGCTGGGAGGATGCTGAGGTCATCATGAACGGACCTGCCAGGATACGCGCCCCGCGCCGCAGCACCGGCTTCACGCTGGTGGAGTCGCTGGTGGCCATGGTCGTCATCTCGGTCGGCATGCTCGGCATCGCCGCCATGTACGTGGAAGGCCTGCGCGCCGGGCGTACCTCGATCTACCGCACGGTGGCCGTGGACCTCGCCGCCGACCTCGCCGATCGCATACGCGCCAATGCCCCCGGCCAGTCGGCCTATGCGGACTCCCCTGCGGCAAGCGCGGCAGGCTGCGTGAATGCCGCCGCCAATCTCTCGCCGGCTGCGCAGGCCGCCTGCGATCTCTTCTTCTGGCAACAGCAGGTGACGACGCTGCTGCCATCCGGGGTCGGGACCATCGACTTCACGGCCGTCGGCGGCGGCCCCGACGACTACACGATCACGGTGGGGTGGAACGAACCCGGCGTCGATGGGCAACTGCGCTATGCGCTGGTGGTGCAGCTGTGAAGCCGCAAAGCATCCATGCCCGCGAGGCCGGCCTGAGCCTCATCGAGATGATGGTGACGCTGGTCATCGGTGCGCTGCTGATCATCGGCGTGGTTGCCATGTTCTCGCAGACGCGCAGCACCTACCGCACCAACGACACCGTGGCGCGGATGCAGGAAAACGCGCGCTTCATCCTCAGCCAGATGGAACCCGACCTGCGCATGACCGGCAGCTGGGGCATGCAAAACTCCGGTCCCAACGTTGAGGTACCGGCCGGCATCACGGTGACCTGCCCCGATGGCAGTGACATCAGCGCCTGGCTGCTGAACAACCTCGAACCGGTCACGGCCAGCAACAGCGCATATACCCTGCCCTGCACACCACCGGCCACCGCACCCTACCTGGCCGGCACCGATGTGCTGGTGGTGCGGCATGCGAGCGGCGCGCCCACGGTTCTCGCCGCCGGCGTGGTGCAGATCCAGAGCGACCGCAGCGCCAGCCGCGTGTTCAACGATGGCACGGGACCCGGCGGCTGCTGCACCTTCAACTGGCAGACCAACGCCTACTACATCTCCTCCGCCTCCTCGCTGGGCGCCAACGTACCCGCGCTGCGCCGCAAGACGCTGGTCGGCAGCATCTGGCAGGACGAGGAACTGGTGGCGGGTGTCGAGAACCTGCAGGTCCAGCTGGGCGTGGACACCGATGCCGACGGCGTCGTGGATCGCTACGTGGACCCGGACAACGCGCTGGTGAATCCGCTGGCCTTCCCGGCACGCATCATCGCCGTGCAGCTGTGGTTGATGATGCGCGCAGACGCGACGGACGGCAGTTTCAGCGATGCGGAAACCTACAACTTCGCCGATGTCGCCGGCTATGCGCCCGCCGACCAGTTCCGCCGGCAACTGGTCAGCAAGACCATCATGCTGCGCAACATGCGGAATTGACGCGAACATGAACGCCTTCACCAGCCATCCATCACGCCAGCGCGGCGCCACCCTGGTCATCGGCCTGGTGCTGCTGCTGGTCATCTCCGTGCTTGCCGTCTCGACCATGAACAGCGCCACCTTCGGACTGACCATGGCGGGAAACATGCAGTATGGCGAGAACGCCTTCCAGCTGGCGGAAACCGGCATCGAGGTGGCGATGAACAACGGCCCGTTCTGCGCCGGCGCCAGCTGCCCGCCGAACGTCATCGCGCAGACCGACGTGACCGATCCCGACGGCAGGCGCCTGGGCAGCTACCAGGCGGTGACCACCTACCAGGCTTGCACCATGAAGGATGGCTACAGCGCCAGCTTCAGGGCCTACCACTTCCGCATTGCTGCTGCGGGCGAGGCCGCCCGCGGCGCAGAGTCGCTCAACCAGCAGGAATTCTTCCTGATAGGACCGGACGCCTGCTGAGGCAGGCACCGACCAAGGAGACCACGATGACATTCGCGCATATCCGCTCGTTCCTTGCCGCAGCCGCCATGGTGATGATCGCGGCAACGGCGCACGCCGCGCTCCGCAGCATCGAAAACATCTACGAGGTCTCGCCGCGCGAGGTGCGCCTGCCCGTCGTCGAGTCGGGCTACCTGAGCCTGCTCCCCTGCAGTGGCTGCAAGGCGGTGACGCTGCGCGTCACCCCGGAGACCCTCTACCAGATCAATGGCGGGGAAGATGAACCGGTGACGCTGGAACAGATGCGCGAGGCGATGCGTACCGCCGGCGCCAGGCAGCTGCTGCTGGTTGCCTACCGCCTTGAAGACAAGATCGTGACCCGCGTGGTGCTGGGCTCGAACTGAGCCACCACTCCTCCACTGAGGTATCCCGCAATGAACACCTTCCTTGACCGTTCGGGCGCGCTGGCCATCGGCCTGCTTCTTGCACTGACCGCACTGCCGGCGGCCGCCGATGACACCGATATCTTCATCGCCTCGCAGGACCCGGCGATCACCGGCGCCAAGCCGAACATCCTGTTCATCTACGACAACTCGGGCAGCATGGGCGCCACGGTGCTGACCCAGGAAGACTGGGATCCGAGCCTGGTCTTCACCGGCCCCTACAACAGAAACCGGCTGTACTTCTCGACCAACAACACCATGCCGGATTCCAGCACCGGCAACTGGATCACCAAGACCTACAATTACTGCAATGCCTCGCTGACCCCGCTGGCCACCATCGGCAGCTACTCGGACCGCATGCTGGCGTGGAACACCAGCACCAAGAACTGGGTGGACCTGAGCGGCAGCTCCAACACCACCCGCAACCGCAACCTGGAATGCCGCAACGACCGTGGCATTCATGGCCAGAGCGACAGCGACAGCAAGACATTTGCCGCCAACGGCAGCACCGGCCCCTGGGCCACGACATCGGCCACCGAGCCCTCGTGGAACAGCAATTACACCATCTGGGATGGCAACTGGCTCAACTGGTATTCCAGCGGCGGAACGGTCTCGAAAACCCGCCTCAACATCGTCCGCGACGTGACCAACAATCTGCTTGACGGCCTCAACGGCGTCAATGTC
>JACFNV010000082.1 GCA_019454675.1 Gammaproteobacteria bacterium
GGGTCTCGGTGCGCGGCGGCTGGCCGGCGCTCGGGCTGGGCGGGCACTGGCTGCTGCAGCCAGGCAACTACACGGTCGATATCAGCGCCGAGGGCTACGAGCCGCTGAGCGCAGCGCTGGTCGTGGGCAGGGAGCGCAGCCAGGAACACCGCTTCGTGCTGCAGCCCCTACCCGGGCTGCTGGTGCTGCGCGATGCGCCCCAGGCCCCGCTGGAACTGCGCGTGGACGGGCAGCCGGTGGCGGCGGGTGATGATGGCAGCTACCCGGTGGCCGCGGGCAGCCACCAGCTGCGGGTGAGCGCGGCCCGCTACCTGCCCTTCGATACCACGCTCGAGGTCGTCGGGCGCGGCGAGCGGCAGGAACTTGCGATAACGCTCGCCCCCGACTGGGCCGATGTCTTCGTGGCGAGCGAACCGGCGGCTGCACAGCTCAGCGTGGATGGCGAAGTGCTCGGCCGCACGCCGGCCACGGTGCCGGTGCCGAGCGGCACCGCGCAGCTCGAGTTGCGGCTCGATGGCTTCAAGCCCTGGCGCCGGTCGCTGGCGGTGGAGGCTGGCCAGCAGCTCAGCCTGCCGCTGGTGCAGCTGCAGGAGAGCGATGGCCTGCTCAGCATCGGCAGCACGCCGGCGGGCGCCAGCATCAGCATCGATGGCCGCTACCGCGGCCTGACGCCGCTGGAGGTCGAGGTGCCCCCGGGGCGCGCGCACACGGTGCTGGTGGCCAAGCCCGGCTACGAGAGCGTCACGCGCAGCGTGACGGTAGCGAAGCGCGGCTCGGCCGCGCTGCAGGTGGTGCTGCCGGCGCGACTGGGCATCGTGCGCGTGGAGAGCGAGCCGGCGGATGCCGAGGTGTTCATCAACGGCATTTCGCATGGCACGGCGGGCGGGGAGTTCGAGTTGCCGGCGGTGGCGCAGCGCATCGAGGTGCGCAAGGACGGCTTTGCCAGCTTCACCACCGAGGTGACGCCACGCCCGGGCGCGCCGCAGCTGGTGCGGGCACGCCTGCTCAGCTCCGGGCAGGCGGCGGTGGCCCGCCTGCCGCAGACCATCTCCACCAGCCAGGGGCGGAGGCTGCGCCTGGTCGGCCCGGGCGAGTTCGAGACGGGCACGCCGCGCCGCGAGCAGGGCCGGCGTGCCAACGAGACCCAGCGCCGGGTGCGCATCACCCGCAGCTTCTACATCGGGCTGCACGAGGTGAGCAACCGCGAGTTCCGCGAGTTCCGTTCCGGGCATACCTCGGGCGCGGAGCAATACAAGCAGCTGGCGGGCAGCGATCACCCGGTGGTGATGCTCGGCTGGGAGGATGCCGCCCGCTACTGCAACTGGCTGAGCGAACGCGAGGGGCTTCCGCCCGCCTACGCGCTGCGCGATGGGCTCCTGCAACTCGCCGAGCCCGCGACCCGTGGCTATCGCCTGCCGACCGAGGCCGAGTGGGAATGGACGAGCCGCTACAATGGCGGCGGCGGCGAGCAGCGCTACCCCTGGGGGGCGCAGATGCCGCCCGAGCCGGGTTCCGGCAACTTCGCCGACCAGTCGGCGCGGGGCCTGGTCGCCAACGTGCTCAGCGGCTACAACGATGGCTATCCGGTGACGGCACCGGTGGGCAGCTTCCGGGCCAGTGCGCTGGGGCTGTACGACCTCGGTGGCAATGTCGCCGAATGGGTGCACGACCGCTACACGGTGTACGCTGCCGAGGCGGCACCGCTGGTGGATCCGCAGGGGCCCGCAAGCGGCCAGTACCATGTCATCCGCGGTTCGGGTTGGCGGCATGCGAGCATCAGCGAGCTGCGCTTCGCCTACCGCGACTTCGGCGACCAGGGTCGGCTCGACGTGGGCTTTCGCCTGGCACGCAATGCGGACTGAGCGCCGCGGGAGGGATGGCCGATGCAGGCATTCAAGGTAGGGCTGGTGATGCTGCTGGGCCTGGGCAGCACCTGGGCCGCCCGTGGCCTGACCGATGCCTGGCTCGGCCCGCCGCTGCCGGCCACCCAGCTGCTGCAGTCCAGCCGCGGCGATGCTGCCGCCGGCGCCGCCGCGGATGCCGATGCGCCGGTGCAGGCACAGGCGCCGACAGATCCAGTGCCCCAGCTCAGCCGCGAGGAGCTCGAGGAAGAGCTGCGCCGGGCGCGCGCCGAGCTGGCCGGCAAGCCCGGAGCCGCCGAGCTCGAGGAATTCCGGCCATCGCGGCCGCTGGCCGCCGACGTGGCCATCGCCATGCCTTCCGATATCTGAGGCCGGCTGTACCGGCATTGCCCGAGGTCCCCAGCAGATGAACCGTACCTTCAGCCGCGAGGCCGTGTTCCAGATGTTTGCGCTGATCATCTCGGTGATCGTCGTGCATGCCATCTATGTCACGGTGATCTACCCGAGGGCGGCTGCCGTGCTTGCCGAGCAGCTGGCCGCCATGCGCGCGGATCCCAACTACCAGGCGCCGGCCTCGCTGTACGTCACCGTGCACGACTTCGAGCCCGAGGCCTGCCTGATCCTCGCCGTCTGGTGCCTGGCGCTGATCGCCTACAAGTGGCGGCTGGTCACCCGCGAGCGCGGGATGTTCGACCAGCAGCTGCTGCCGATCGCCGAGGGCATGCGCATCCTTCCCGAGGATGCGCGCGAGTACCTGCGCCAGGTCGATGCCCTGCCGGAAGCCCAGCGCGAGCTGCTGCTGCCGCGGGTGGCCGCGCACACGCTGCGGCGCTTCGCCGCCACGCGCAACCTGCAGGACGTCGCCACCTCGATGCAGCGCCTGGTCGAGTCCGAGGGCAACCGCCTGGACTCCGAGCTGGCGGTGGTGCGCTTCATCGTCTGGGCCATCCCGGCCATCGGCTTCGTCGGCACCGTGCGCGGCATCGGGCTGGCGCTGCGCATGGCGCACCGCGCGGTGGAGGGCGATGTGACGCCGGTGACGCAGTTCCTCGGCTCCGCCTTCAATGCCACGATGGTGGCGCTGCTCACCTGCATCGTGCTGATGTTCCTCGTCTACCAGCTGCAGCTGATCCAGGAGCGCCTCGCGCTGGATGCCGAGGCCTGGTGCGAGGAGCATCTCATCCGCCACCTGCACGTCAGCTGAGCGGCTGCCGCACGGCGAGGATGCCCGCATGTCGACCGCTGCACTCGACCTCAACGACGCCGCCCTGACGCTGGCCGCGAACGGCCGCGTGCTGGCGAGCGAGCCGGGCCTTGCGGCACCGCCGGGCAGCTTTGGCGCCAGCGTGTGGCATACCACGGCGCTGGTTTCGAGCCGCCACTGGCGCGATCTCGATGATGCACCGCTGCCGTGCGCGCTGGGCCCCTGGCGCAGCCATGCCGACATCGTGCAGGCCCAGCTCGCAGGCTTCGCCGCGGCGCTGCCACCCGGCTGCGAGGCGCTGGTGGCGGCGGTGCCCTCTTACTGGAGCGAGCGCCAGTTGGGCCTGTTCCTCGGCCTGGCGCGCGATGCCGGCCTGCCGCTGCGCGGGCTGCTCGATCGCGCCACGGCGGCCGCGCGCCGGCCCGCCCCCGGGCGCGAACTGTGGCAGCTCGAACTGACGCTGCGCGATGCCGCCCTCGTGCGCATCCTGCAGCAGGATGGCGTTGCCGGCCGTGGCGCGGTCGAGCGCTTCGACTGGCTCTCCCTGCAGGCGCTCGAGCGAGCCTGCATCGACGCGGTGGCGGATGCCTTCCTGCGCAGCAGCCGCTTCGATCCGCGCCACGATGCCCCGAGCGAGCGCGAGCTGCGCCGCTCGCTGCCGGGCTGGCTCGAGGCGCTGCACGTCAGGGAGCGGTTGTCCTGCGCCATCGAATACCGTGGTGGCCGTTTCCATGCCGAGCTGGATGCCGGCAGCCTGCGCGCGGCCTTGGCCCTGCCCGTCGAGCGGCTGGTGCAGCGGCTGCGGCCGCTGGCACTGGCTGCCGGTGCCGTGCTGCAGGTGCCCGAGCAGCTGGCTGCCTTCCCGGGCATGCTCGCTGCGTTGCGCGCGCTCCCGGGCTGGGAGATCGTCACCCTCGAGCCCGGTGCCGCCGCGCTCGGTGCCCTGCGCCTGCCGCCCGCCGCGGCCGGCGCGCCGCTGGCGCTGGTGACGCGGCTGCCATGGGATGGCCCTGCGCTGGAGCCGCAGGCGGGCCCGGTGGCAAAGCTGCCACACCCCACCCACCTGTGCTTCGGCGACAAGGCGTTCCGGCTGGATGGCGGCGGCTTCTGCATCGGCTCCGAACTGGCCGCGGGCGAGTACGGCCTGCGTCTGGCCGCTTCGCTGCGCGGGCTCTCACGGCGCCACTGCAGCCTGGTGGTCGAGGATGGCCAGCTGCTGCTCCACGACCACAGCCGCTATGGCACGCGCCTCAACGGCGTGAAGGTGGAAGGTGCCGCGGTGCTGCGGCCCGGGGATCGCATCCAGCTGGGTGAGCCGGCGGTGGAGCTGCGGCTGGTGATGGAGGAGGGCAGGGATGGCGCAGCGCCGTGAGCTGAACGTCTTCAGCTGGTCCTTCCTCGACGCCATCACCTGCGGCTTCGGCGCGGTGGTCCTCACCTTCGTCATCATCAACGCGCAGGTGGCCGAGCGGGCGCGCGATTCGAAGGCCGAGCTGCTGGGCGAGACCACCCTGCTCGAGGAGGAGGTGCTTGATGCCCGCAAGAACCTGGTACGCCTGCGCAACTCGCTCAGCGACGACCAGCAGGACGAGCGCGTGCTGGCCGCGGAGGCGGCGCGCCTCGCCACCCTGCTGGCGCGCATGCAGGCCGAGGTGGAGGCCCGCGGCGACAGCAGCGCCCGCCGCGAGAGCGTCGAGCAGCTGCGTGCCGACATCAGGCAGCTCGAGGAGTCCAACCAGCGCCTCGCCGAGCGCAGCGCGGCGCGGGCCGGCAGCGGGCAAAGGCAGCGCAGCTTCGTCGGCGATGGCAACCGCCAGTACCTCACCGGCATCCGCATGGACGGCAAGCACGTGCTGATCCTGCTGGATGCCTCGACCAGCATGCTCGGGCGCAGCTATGTCAACGTGGTGCGCTTCCGCAACATGCCGGACGGGCGCAAGATCCGCGCGCCCAAGTGGCAGCAGGCGGTGCGCACCGTGGACTGGCTGACGACGCAGATGCAGCCCGGCATGAAGCTGCAGGTCTACGCCTTCAACGAGCAGGCCGGGGCCGTGCTGGGCGGCAGCGAGGGGCGCTGGATCGATGCCAAAGACAGCCGCGAGATCGATGCCGCGATGGCCGCGGTGCGCAAGCTGGTGCCCGGCAAGGGCACCAGCCTCATCAATGCCTTCGAGGTGGTCAAGCAGCTGCAGCCACAGCCGGACAACATCTTCCTGATCACCGACGGGCTGCCGACGCAGGGGACGAAACCGCCGCCGCAGGTGGAGGAGGTGAAGGAGGAGCGGCGCGTGAAGTTCATGGTGGAGGCCATGCGCACGCTGCCTCGCAGGCTGCCGGTCAATATCCTGCTGTTCCCCATGGATGGCGACCCGAACGCCGCCGGCTACTTCTGGCAGCTGGCCATGCAGAGCGGCGGTTCGCTGCTCACGCCCACGCAGGACTGGCCCTGATGCGCCGCAAGCGCCGCGAACTGGAGATCTTCAGCCTGTACTTCCTCGACGGCATGTGCTGCGCCTTCGGCGCGGTGATCATGCTGCTGCTGATCACCAAGGCCGCCGAGCCGCGCATCATCGAGCAGGCGCGGGCCGACGGCCACGGCCTCATCGCCGCGCTCCAGGAAGAGCTCTTCGAGATCCGCGGCGAAACCGAGCAGCTGGAGCGCGAACTCAAGGGCACCGAGGGCGACCGCCGGCGGGCCGACGCGACCATCGCACGCCTGCAGGCGGACCTCGGCCGCATCCGCGGCCAGTACGAGGCAAGCCGGGCGATGGAGCCTGCGGACGGCCTCGAGGGCGAGTTGCGCGCGACCCGCCAGCGGCTGACCGAGGAAATGCGCCGCCTGCTGGCGGACTACCGGCCGCCCGACAACGACGCCACCGTCGGCGGCATCCCGGTGGACAGCGAGTACATCATCTTCGTCATCGATACCTCGGGCAGCATGTTCCAGGGGCCCTGGCGGCTGGTGCTGCGCAAGGTCTCCGAGGTGCTGCGCGTCTACCCGAAGATCAAGGGCATCCAGGTCATGAACAACAACGGGCGCTTCATGTTCCCCGCCTATGCGGGCAAGTGGATCCCCGACTCGCCCACCGCGCGCCAGCAGATCATGAACATCCTCGCCACCTGGAACCCCTACAGCGACTCAAACCCCGCCGCCGGCATCGCCGAGGCCATCAACACCTTCTACGAGCCGGGCCGGCCGGTGAGCATCTACGTCTTCGGCGACGACTTCCCCAGCGGGCAGGTCGAGGCGGTGGCCCGCTACGTGGAGCGCATCAACCAGGCCGATGCCAGCGGCAACCGCCTGATGCGCATCCACGGCGTCGGCTTCCCCACGCAGTTCTCCGGCGGCTATATTGGCAACGGCATGCGCTTCGCGAACCTCATGCGGACGCTGTGCGAACGCAATGGCGGCACTTTCGTCGCGCTGACCACGCTGAACTGAAGGGACGGAAGGGGGAGGTGGAGGACGTGGACGGGACATCCGGGCTGGCGGGTCGGCGCTGCAAGCCCTGCGAGGGGGGCGCGCCCCCGCTCGACCCCGGGGAGATCGCCGGGCTGATGCCGGCGCTGCACCCGGATTGGCAGCTGGTCGACGAGGGTCGCTGCCTGCGCCGCGACTTTGCCTTCACCGGCTTCAACCGCACCATCGGCTTCGTCAACGCGGTGGCCTGGATCGCCGGCACCGAGGGCCACCATCCCGGGCTCGAGGTCGGCTACCGCAACTGCGTGGTCAGCTGGCGCACCCACGCCATCGGCGGGCTGTCGGAAAACGACTTCATCTGCGCCGCCAAGGTGGACCGGCTGCTCGGCGATCCCTGAAGCCGCACCGGGGAGCCGCGCCCCCGGCGGTCTTTGCTAAGATTTGGCGATTCACAGAGGAGAAGCACCATGACCCGTTTGTCATCGCTGTCGGCCTGGCTGCTGGGCTGCGTGGCCGCCGTCGTGGCCCTTGGCGCCGTGGCCGCCGAACTGAAGCTCGATACCGTGCAGGACCGGCTCGTGGCGGCACGCAAGATCCAGTGCTCGACCCGCGATGGCGAGGCCATCGTCTGGTACTGGAACGGCCATGCCTACAGCCGTGTGCCCGGCGAGCCCGACCGCCAGCTGTTCGCGGTCGAGGGCATGAACATCCGCCAGTGCGGCCCGCTCGATGGCGCCACCGACGGCAGCTTCAAGATGACCACCCGCGAGGTGCTGCTCTACGAGGACCCGCAGACCGGCAAGGCGCTCGACACCTGGAAGAACCCCTGGACCGGCAAGGAGGTCAAGGTGGTGCATGTCGCCAACGACCCGGTGAACCAGCGCATTGCCGCGGTCGGCCGCGATGGCAAGCCCTTCAACATGCCGCTGGTGGTCAACGGCGACCAGTGGTGGATGACGGCGACGATCCCGCTGTTCTACCGCAACCCGCTGGCGGGCGACTACCAGCAGTACATCGGTGGCGCCTATCACGCCACCGAGATGTTCAACGACTTCGGCGACGTGGCGAGCCTGGCCAATCCGAAGGCGCGCACCGCGAAGAACACCATCGGCTGGGTGCGGCTTTCCAGCTGGCTGCCGTGGATGGAGATGGGCGACCGCGCCGGCCTGATCTACTTCAGCACCGCGGGCGCCAAGCTCGAGCGCTGGGAGGACATGCCGGCGAGCTTCCGTGCCGAGATCGAGGCCAACTACCCGCTGTACCGCAACCCGCCACCGCTGGATGATCCGCGCCCCAACGAGACCAGCTGGACCTACTTCAAGAAGATGGTGCCGGTCACCCCATGAGCACCCCCGGCACGCGCGAGATGCCGGTGCGCAACCCGCGCACCGGCCAGGACGACTACCTGATCCATCCGCTGGATGCGGCGCAGCTGGCCGGGCTTGCCGGCCGCCTGCGCCAGGCCCAGCCGGCCTGGGCAGCCGCCGGCGTGGCCCACCGCGCGCAGGTGTTGCGCCAGTGGGTCGGCCTGCTGGCGGCCGATCCCGCACCGGTGGTCGATGCCCTGAGCATCGATACCGGCCGCTACCGGCTGGCGGCCAGCGAGATGCAGTCGCTGCGCGGGCTGGTGGAGGGCTATGCCGGCATGGCCTCCGCGCTGCTGGCGCCGGCGGCCGAAAGGGCCTCGGTGGTGCCGGGCATCGGCATCGACACCGGGCTGGTGCCTTACCAGCTGGTGGGCGTGATCAGCCCGTGGAACTTTCCCTTCCTCATCTCGATGCTCGATGCCATCCCGGCGCTGATGGCCGGCTGCGCGGTCATCGTCAAGCCGAGCGAGGTGACGCCGCGCTTCATCGCCCCGCTGATGGAGTCGGTGCGCCGCGTGCCCGAGCTGGCCGGCGTGCTGGCGGTGATCGAGGGCGATGGCGCAAGCGGCGCGGCGCTCATCGAGCAGGTCGACATCATCTGCTTCACCGGCAGCGTGGCCACCGGGCGCAAGGTGGGCGAGGCCTGCGCGAAGAACTTCATCCCCTCCTGCCTCGAGCTGGGCGGCAAGGACCCGGCCATCGTGCTGGCCTCGGCAGACCCGGCGCAGGCTGCGCGGGTGGTGCTGCGTGCCTCGGTGCAGGCCACCGGGCAGGCCTGCCAGTCGCTGGAGCGCGTCTACGTGCAGCGCCCCATCTACGAGCCCTTCATGGCGGCGCTGACCGCCGCCGCCCGGGGCACCGAGCTCAACTATCCGGACATGCATGCCGGGCAGGTCGGCCCGCTCATCTTCGCCAGGCAGGCCGCCATCATCGAGGCCCAGCTCGCCGAGGCGCGCGCACGCGGCGCCAGGGTGCTGACCGGTGGCGAGATCGAGCACCACGGCGGCGGCAGCTGGCTGCGCCCGACGGTGGTGGCCGATGTCAGCCCCGACATGCAGCTGATGAGCGAGGAGACCTTCGGGCCGGTGGTGCCGGTGATGCCCTTCGACGACATCGACGAGGCGGTGCGCCTCGCCAACGACTCGCGCTACGGGCTGTCCGCGGCGGTGTTCGGCGCCGAGGCCGAGGCCCGGGCGGTGGCGGCCAGGCTCGATGCCGGCGCCATCAGCATCAACGATGGCGGGCTGACCACCGAGGCCTTCGATGCCGAGAAGAACTCCTTCAAGCTCTCCGGCATGGGGCCCTCGCGCATGGGCTCCTCGGGGCTGATGCGATTCCTGCGCAAGCGCGCCATCCTCATCCAGCGCGGCCGCGCCAAGGTGATGGAAGACCTCGACGAGCGCGGGGGACGGCCGGCCAATTGAGGCCATGACGCGCGCCTGGCATCTCTTCGTGCCGAAGCTGGTGACCACGCTTCGGCAGGGCTACGGTGTCGGCGACTTCCGTCACGACCTGGTCGCCGGGCTGACGGTGGCCATCGTCGCCTTGCCGCTGGCGATGGCGCTGGCCATCGCCTCGGGCACCACGCCCACCAACGGCCTGGTCACCGCGGTGGTGGCCGGCTTCCTCATTTCGGCGCTCGGCGGCAGCCGCTTCCAGATCGGCGGGCCGACCGGCGCCTTCGTCGTCGTCGTGTACGGGGTCATCGCCCGCCATGGCTACGATGGCCTGCTGCTGGCCACGCTGATGGCGGGCCTGATGCTGGTGGTAGCGGGGCTGGCACGCGTCGGCACCTGGGTCAAGTACATCCCCGAGCCGGTGGTCACCGGCTTCACCTCGGGCATCGCGGTGATCATCTTCTCCAGCCAGGTGAAGGACTTCCTCGGCCTCGAGATGGGCAATGTGCCGGCCGAGTTCTTCCTGCAGTGGGCCGCCTACTGGGAGGCCATCCGCAGCGTCAGCCCGCCGGCCCTGCTGCTGTCCTGCGGGGCGCTGGCGCTGATCATCGGCCTGCGCCGCGCCGCACCGCGCGCACCGGCCTTCCTGCTGGTGATCATCGCCGCCTCGCTGGTCGCCATGCTGCTGAGGCTGCCGGTGGAGACCATCGGCTCGCGCTTCGGCGGCATCGAGGCCGGCCTGCCGCTGCCCTCGCTGCCCGACGTCTCCCTGGGGCAGATGCGCGAGCTGCTGCCCAGCGCCAACGCCACGGTGTGGACCTACGTGCAGCCGCTG
>JACFNV010000177.1 GCA_019454675.1 Gammaproteobacteria bacterium
GCTTCATGTTTTGCTATGCTGCGACCCGTAATTCGCGGAGTGGGCGGCTTGGCGCGACTTTTCTACCTGTGCATCCTCGCGGGCGTCGTGCTCACGGTGCTGGCGGCGGGCGTCTACCCGCTGCCGCAGCACACCCGTTATCGCTCGATGGTCAGCGTCGTCCCGGACGGTGGCCGCGAGGAGGTGTTCAGCATGCACTGGCCGCAGGACCGCGTGCAGCCGCTGCAGGCGGGCCGTGCCGGTCCCATCCAGCAGGCTGGTGACCTCGCGCAGCTGTCGGCGGCCGATGGCGCCAGCGCCAGCGCCGAGATCTTCCGCGTGCGGGATGTGGCCGGCAATGTCATCGGGCTCGCGAGCCGCAGCGTTACGACCGTCGCGGGCGCCGCGCCGGATGCCGGCTGGGTACTGCTGATTCCCAGCCGCGGCACCCTGTTCCTGGGCCCGCAGCAGCGCGGTGACGGCGCGCCGGCGGGCGGCAGCGTTACCGGTGGCACCGGCGAGTTCGCGGGCCTGGCCGGCAGCTACGACGAGGTCCGGCAAACCGGCAAGACGGCCGCGGATGGCAGCAGCAGCGGCCAGATCAGGCTCATCACCCGGGTGCAGGCGGCTCCCTGATGCGCATCCTGGTTGCTGCAGCAGGACTGGTGGTCGGCATCTTCTTCGGTGCGCTGCTGCTCATGCTCAATCCCATCAGCCTGGTGCAGGGCACCCCGGCCATGCTGTCGGGTGCGGTGCGCGTGCTCGCCTGGGAATCCGGTGGCGGCTTCCGCGGCTTCGAACTGACGCCCGGCGGCCTGTTCGGCCTGGGCAGCGCGGCGGGTCGAGCTGCCGCCTTCGAGGATCCGGCACTGGAACATGCGCGCGTGGAGATCGTCGCGCTGGCCGATGATGCCGGCGGCCCGCCGGTACTGGGCGTGCGGCTGAGCGCGATCGCGCCGGGCAACTCGCTGCTGCAGGCCCGGCTCGGTACCGTGGCGGCCTGGAGCCTGGCCTGGCCCGGCAAGGGCAGTGTGATGCTGGCCGGCTCGGAGAACTACTGGGCGCCGTTCCGCGATGGCCTGTGGTCGGCGATCCGCGGCCGCGGCTTCCATCCCGGCCATGCGCATTACCAGCTGCCGCCGCTGCCGCGCCTCGAGGCACCGGCGCTCGTTTCCGGTACCGGTGCCTTCGCCGGGGTCCGCGGCAGCTTCCGCGAGGAATACACCCCACTGGCGGCAAG
>JACFNV010000083.1:0-8339 GCA_019454675.1 Gammaproteobacteria bacterium
ATGTTGAAGGGCACGCCGAGGAAGATGTCGGCGCTCCTCTGGTAGAGCTGGCAGGACAGCCGGCCATCGGCGACGTAGAACTGGAACAGCAGGTGGCAGGGCGCCAGCTTCATGCGCGGGATGTCCGCCACGTTCCAGGCGCTGACGATCATGCGCCGCGAGTCCGGGTCGCGGCGCAGCGTGTCGATGACCTGCGCCACCTGGTCGATGTGCCGGCCATCCGGCGCCGGCCACGAGCGCCACTGCGCGCCATAGACCGGGCCGAGGTCGCCGTTCTCGTCCGCCCACTCGTCCCAGATGCTGACCTTGTGCTGGTGCAGGTAGCCGATGTTGGTCTCGCCGCGCAGGAACCACAGCAGCTCGTGGATGATCGAGCGCAGGTGCAGCTTCTTGGTGGTCACCAGCGGGAACCCGGCGCCGAGGTCGAAGCGCATCTGGTGGCCGAAGACGCTGAGCGTGCCGGTGCCGGTGCGATCCATCTTGCGGCTGCCGTGCTCGCGGATGTGGCGCATCAGGTCGAGGTATTGCTGCATGTCGGCTGGTCCGGGTGCCGGGCGGGACGCCAGTCTAGCTGTGCCGGCCGCTGCCGGCAGCCGCGGTGGACGCGCGGTGCCGGGCGATCCCCAGCAGCCACAGCCCGGCGGCGATCATCGGCAGGCTCAGCAGCTGGCCCATGGTGAACCAGCCGCCGGCAAGGTAGCCGATGTGCGCATCGGGCAGGCGCACGAACTCCACGCCGAAGCGTGCCAGCCCGTAGGCCAGCAGGAACAACCCCGACACGGCGGGCACCGGCCGGGCCCGCGCCGAGAACAGCCACAGCACGGTGAACAGCACCGCACCCTCGAAAAAGGCCTCGTAGAGCTGCGAAGGGTGGCGTGCAACGCCATCCACGACCACTCCCCAGGCGGCATCGGTCGGCTTGCCCCACAGCTCGCCGTTGATGAAATTGCCCACCCGCCCCGCGCCGAGGCCGATGGGCACCAGCGGGGCGATGAAGTCGGTGAGCGTGAAGAAGCCGCAGCCGAGCCTGCGCGCGTAGAGCAGCATCGCCACCAGCACGCCCAGCAGGCCGCCGTGGAAGGACATGCCGCCCTCCCATATCCTCAGCAGCGCCAGCGGGTTTTCCAGCAGCTGGCCGCGGCCGTAGAACAGCATGTAGCCGATGCGCCCGCCGAGGATCACGCCCATGGCACCATGGAAGATGAGGTCATCGATCTGCTCGGGACGCAGCGGCGACCACGGCTTGCGGGCGCGCTGCCGCCCCAGCCACCAGGCCGCGGCAAAGCCCAGCAGGTACATCAGCCCGTACCAGCGTATGGCGAGCGGCCCGAGGTGGATCGCGACCGGATCGATCTGTGCAAATTCGACCATGATTGATGGCTGCCGATCAGAGCGGATGCGCCGCGCGCCAGCGGTCGTGGCGCTCGAGCACCATCGCCTCGATGTCTGCCCAGGAGCCCGCGCGCGGGCCCGGCAGATGGTGGTTGGTGGAATTCACCACGACGATGGTCTCGTGCCCGGTGTTGCGCAACGCCGCGATGTTCTCCGGACTGTCCTCGAGGTACAGGTGCGCCCCCACCGCCGCCTTGTCGCGCATGAAGCAGATGTCCCAGTAGGGGATGCCATGGTGCTCCAGCCACTCGGTGGTCTGCTGGATGGCCTCCTTGTGGAACCAGTGGATGTAGAGACGGTGGGTGATGATGCGGATGCGGATGTCGCCGGTGGCGCTCAGCCGGCGCAGGGCGGCGGGTGCGCCCGCCACCGGCGGCAGGCGCGCGAAGAGCTCGCGCTCCTTGACCGCAAAGCGGTGCAGGGCATCGTAGCCGCCCGCGCGCTCGAGCTCCCACTCGCCGAAGCCGTAGCTGATGTCGTCGGTCAGCGTGGATGCCTCGACGCCCAGCCACTCGGCCGCGATCGGCTTGAGGCCGCGGGCAAAATCCGCCACCACGCCATCGAGATCGACGCCAAGCACGAACTGTGCCTTCCTAACCATGCTGCACCGCCTGCCGGAAACCCAACCGCCTGTCCTCCGCTGCCTGCCTCAGATACCGCCATCCGCCAGCTTGAGGCCGACGATGCCCGCCAGGATGCAGGCCGCCGAGGCCACCCGCAGGGCATTGCGCGCCTCGCCGAAGAGCAGGATGCCGAAGACGAACACGCCCACCGCGCCGATGCCGGTCCAGATGGCATAGGCAGTGCCGATCGGGATGCCCTTGCGGGCCGCCACCCACAGCAACGCCATGCTCAGGACGAGGCACACGGCGGACAGCAGGATGCCCGGCCATTGCCAGCCGGGCTGCTGCGAAAGCTTGAAGCCGAGCGGCCAGCCCATCTCCATGATGCCGGCGAGGACGAGGTAGAACCATGCCATGGCGGCACTGTACGGCCCGCACTGCCATCGCTCAAGCTGCGCGCGGCGGGCTGTCCGTGCCCGGCATGATATACCCGCTGCAGCCTCAGGCCTTGCGCCCCCCATCGTCACCGGGCGGCGCATGCAGGCCGGCAAGCTGCGCCAGCTCCGCCTCGCTGGCCGGATCCTCGTCGAGGATGGCCCGTGCGCGCCAGGCCGCGCCCGAGGGCACGAAGATATCGCAACGCCGCGCCTCGCCAAGCAGCGAGCTGTCGCTGCGCACCTCCACCGCCACGCCCTCGGCGGTGAGGCGGCGGCGCAGGATCTCCGCGGACACCGTGTCGGTCACGCTGGCAATGCAGGTCCAGCCGGGGCGCGTCATCGCGGCCACTCCCGCGCCGGGATGCAGCGGCACCCGTCCATCAGTGGCCGGCCGTCGTCGAGTACAGGTTGAGGATGATGACGCCGAGCACGATCAGCCCCATGCCGCCCAGCGCCGCCAGGTCCAGCCGCTGCCCGTAGGCCAGCCAGCCGATGAGCGCGATGAGGACGATGCCCACCCCCGACCACACCGCATAGGCCACGCCCACCGGGATACTGCGCAGCGTCAGCGAGAGAAAATAGAAAGCCGCCCCGTAGCCGCAGACCACCATCAGGCTGGGCCAGAAGCGCGTGAAGCCCTCGCTCGCCTTGAGGAAGGAGGTGCCGAGCACCTCGGCGAGGATGGCCACGGCCAGATAAGCCCAGCTGGCGCTCATGCCCCGCGCCAGCCGCCCGCGATCGCCTTCATTGCCGATCCCCGCGGACATCCTCGACGCCCGGCAGGTCGGCCAGATACTCGCTGGCAGCGGGAAGGTCGTCGGCCCGGATCACCACTCGCAGCTCCTTCTGGTTGGGCTGGCTGCCAGGCTCCGCATCGATGTGCTGCACCCATACCCCGCACTTGACCAGCGCTGCCTCGACATCGACCGGCGAGGTGATGCGGCTGTCCACCACCACCAGCAGCGAGCGCAGCTGCTCGCGGCGCACCACGAAGCGCCGCTCCAGCGGCTTGAGCCCCATCAGGATGCCGAGGATCAGCACCGTGGCACTCACCGCGGCGAAGTACAGGCCGCCACCCGAGGCGAGCCCGATGGCAGCCACCGTCCACAGGCTGGCGGCAGTGGTCAGCCCGCGGATGACCTCGCGCCGGAGCAGGATGGCACCGGCACCGAGGAAGCCGATGCCGCTCACCACCTGCGCGGCCACGCGCGAGGGATCCAGCACCACGTTGGGGTTCTTCAGCGCATCGGCAAAGCCGTAGGCCGAGACGATCATGAACAGCGCGGCGCCAACGCAGACCAGCATGTGGGTGCGCAGCCCCGCGGTCCAGTGCCGGCGCTCGCGCTCGAGCCCGATCAGGCTGCCCAGCAGGGCGGCCACCAGCAGGCGGATGATGATGTCGACGGGAGAGAGCATCGGCGATTCCGGCCGCGCGACTGCCGCCGCTAGGGCTCCGGCAGCCCGGTCATGGAAAAATCGATCACCACCCCCTGCTCGCTGCGCTGGCGATAGACCACCGTGAGGAGCTCGCCGAAGCGTTGATCGAGCTGGGCGAGCAGCGGCAGCGGGTCGTGGTCGTTGATGAAGCGCATCGTCTCGCCGTTGCGCAGGCTGCCAAGCGCGCCAAAGATGGCGGCATGGCGCAGGCGGCGCGCCACGCCACGTGCATCGAAGACGTGGACATGGGGCTCCGGGTCAAGATCGATGGACATGGATCATCCTCTTCAGTCCGTATCCGTGGGCGTTGCAGCAACCGCGGGCCGCAACCCACACCGGGCGACACGCCCCGCAAGGCCCGCCTGTGCTTCCCGGCCTGTCTTCAGCCCTTGTGCTCGAGCGCCTGCTTGAGCACGACCGCCTGGTTGTGTTCCTCGTCCCTGGCCGAATACACCAGGGTCGTGGTGCCCTTGCGCACCAGCTTGCGCAGCTCGGCCAGCGCCGGATTGTCCTGCAGCTCGGCGAGATAGCGCTTCTGGAACTCGGGCCACTTGCGCGGATCATGGGCAAACCAGCGGCGCAGCTCGTTCGACGGCGCCACCTCCTTGATCCACTCATCGACCGCGGCCTTCTCCTTGCTCAGCCCGCGTGGCCAGAGCCGGTCCACGAGGATCCTCTGGCCATCGGAGCCGGCCGGCGGTTCATAGGCCCTTTTCAGCTTGATGCCCATGGCAGGCCCATATTACACCCGAGGCAGGCGCCTCAGCCTCCCCGCGTCGGCTTGCCGGCCGCCTCCCAGGCATGGAAGCCGCCCTCCAGGTGGGCCACGCTCCGGTAGCCCATCGCCTGCAGCGTATGCACCGCCAGCGCCGAGCGGCCACCGCCCGCGCAATAGACGATGGTCCGCCGCGCCGGGTCGAGTTCCTTCTTGTGCAGCGGGCAGCTCGGGTCGGCGTAGAACTCGAGCATGCCGCGCGAGGCATGCACCGAGCCGGGAATGCAGCCAGCGGCCAGCTCGGGGGTATCGCGCAGGTCCACGACGGTGGCGGTGCCCGCCTTGATCTCCGCCTCGACCTGCTCGGGGCTGAGGTTCTCGATGCCGAGCTTGGCCTCGCGAACCAGCTCAAAAACCGTTTTTGCCGTCATCGGATACTCCATTCATGCCGGAAGCAGCTGCCCGCGGGCAGAACCGGATGCACCAAGTGCTGCAGGTCATTCTAGCGCAGCCGTCGGGGAACACCCGGAGGGCACACGGGAGCGGGACGCGACCCATCCGCGAGCGTATCCGGGGGACACCCGGCCACCATGCAGGCGGTGCCGGAGCCCTACGGGCTCGCCGCTTCCCGCTTCATGCGACAATTCGCCGATCCCCGATACCCAGGGAGCCTTCGCAGCAGGCATGCCGGATTTTCTCGTACACACATGGAGCATGCTGGTCGATGCCCTCGCCAGCGGGCTGGTCCGCCCCGCGCTCGACTGGCTGCCCTTCGGCCACCTGGCCGGTGACCCGCACGACATCGCGGGCGGGCTGCTGATCGCGCTGTCGCAGCTCGCCATCATCACCTTCGTCTTCAGGCCGCTGGAATCCCTCATGCCGGCGGAAAGGTGGAGCGACCGGCGCCTGACCACGGTGGACCGCAACCTCACCTTGCTGATGGTGCTGCTCCTCAACCCGCTGTTCGCCTTCATCATGCTCACCCCCGTCGCCACGCTGCTCGGCGATGGCGCCACTGCCGCCGCCAGCACCGATACTGGCACCGGCGGGCTGCTTGGCCTCGTCCCCGGCATCGACCAGCACCCCTGGCTCGCGGTCGGCATCTATTACGTCATCTACGACCTCATCTACTACTGGATGCACCGCGCCCAGCATGTCATCCCCTGGTGGTGGGCCATGCACAGCATGCACCACAGCCAGCGCCAGATGAGCTGCTGGAGCAATGATCGCAGCTGCCTGCTCGACGGCTTCCTGCAGTCGCTCATCATCGCCGGGCTGGGCCTGGTGTTGGGCGTCGACGCCACGCAGTTCGCGCTGGTCGGCCTGCTGAGCGAGCTGGTACAGAACTTCTCCCATGCCAACGTGCAGCTGGGCTTCGGCCGCGTCTTCGGCCGGCTGTTCGTCGACCCCAGGTTCCACCGCCTGCACCACATGCCGGTGGATGCGGCGCGCCCCGGCCTGCACAACTGCAACTTCGGCCAGGTGCTCTCGGTGTGGGACAACCTCTTCGGTACCGCGCTCTACGGCGAACCGACGCGCCCCACCGGCGTGGGTGATCCCGTCGTCGATGCCGACAACGGCCTCGGCGTCATCGCCATGCAGTGGGCCGCGCTCAAGCGCTTCTGGGGCGCGGTGCGCTGCGCCGAGGGCTGGAAGATCCAGGAAGTGGCCTTCGAGCCGGGAACCTACCGCCCCTACCGCGTCAAGCGCGAAGGCGCGGAACCGGAAGCAGCCACGCTCCCATAAGCGGATGCAGAGTCACCCTGGCTCGCCAGCAGTCTCCTGCTACCCCGGCAGGGATGGCTAAAGGCATGGAAAGACAGTGCTTTCAGGCCGTCGGAGATAGCGTCACCACCGGTGCCGCCTGGGTATCACGCAGGAACCCGTTCGCCGTTCCTGACGACGATACCCCGCCTGAGAAACTCGCCGATCACCGCCTCCACCTCATCCGGCGCCAGCGGCTTCCTGAATTCAGTGATATGTTCTGCCCTCGTGCTTCAGCCAACCCGCCTCGTGCCGGCCGCGCGGATCGCGGTGCGTCCAGTGCAACACGCCACCCTGGCGATTCCACGCGTACTCGCCGTTGAACTCCACCTCGTCGCCTACGCGCAGGCCGGCGATCCGCGGCGCGAGGTCGATGTTGTGGGCAACCAGCAGGGTCTGGCCATTGGACAGGCGCAGGATGAAGCGCTGGTGGCGACTGCCCTCGTTGTCATCGGGCAGAATGCGCGCCACCTCGCCACGGCCGGTGACCTGGACATCCGAGGCCTGCCGTTCCCAGGCAAGGGCCACCGCCGTGGCGCCTGCCCCATCCGCGGCGACATCGACACTTGGTTCATGGCGCTGGCCGGCCGGCCCCGCAAAGACGTAGAACAGCAGCCCGGCGATGGCCAGCCAGGACAGGAGGCGAGGCATGTTCATCTCGGGCCGCCTAGGGATCCAGCCGATCGCGAGGGCACTGATACGATCGCGTGCTGCCTGCACCGCCAGCACGACGTGAAGGGCAGGCCATCGGTGCAGCGCATCGAAGCGCACCGGGCGACCCTTCCCGGGGCCACCCGGTGCGGCCGGATCAGCCCGTGAGATCCTTGATGGTGGTGGTCGGCCCGTTGCTGCGCACCGAGGCGATGCCGGTATCGCGGGATGCCGTGGTGGCATACATCTGGCTGTTGCCGATGACCTGGTGGTTGGCCGCCTTCAGCGTGAAGTAGAACTTGCCGTTCTTGGCGGCGAGCTTGTCGTAGCGCGACTCGTCCGGTGCATTGGCCTGCACCGAGGCGATGCCGTTCTCCGCCGAGGCGCGCGCCTTGTAAAGCTCGCTGGTGAGGATCGTCTCGGCATTGCCTGCCTTGAGCACGAAATAGAACTGTCCATCCTTGCTCTTGCTGAGCTCGTACCAACCCGCCATGCGGATCTCCCCTCTATAGGTATTCGGTGAACGACCCGCCGGAGTGTAGCGGGAGTCATTGCCGAAGGGCCACCCTGCCCGCCCGTGCGCAAGCCCGCAGGCGGCCAGGCCGGACTGCCTGCTCCCGCCCATCGCGGGAGCAGGCAGTCATCGGGTACGCCGCGAGCAGCAAGCTCGCCCGTAGCCGGTACATGGCAGCGGGTCCTGGCCCGTACGGCAGGGCCGCGCTACACGCCGAGGATGGCGGCCGCGATCGTGATCACGCCGAGCAACAGGTTGATGCCCACCATCCGGCGTACGCTGCCCAGCGCGGTTGCGGCCTCGGCCCAGGCCTCGGCCCGGCAATGGCGGCGCAGCCGGGACAGCAGCATGAAGTGGACATAGGCGTAGATGACCGCCATGACCACGCCGGTGCCGGACATGATGTGCACGCCCATCGGCGCCGACGCGGCACCCATGGCAAAGAACATCGCATAGCCGCTGACCAGGACGACGATGACGGCAACGCCGACATAGCCCAGGAAGATCTGCAGCGTGCCCAGCCACAGCGGCAGGCGCTGGGGCGGCTCGAGCACCTTGACCGCCGCCGGACGCAGGCAGAAGTAGGCGAAGAACATGCCGCCGACCCAGAGGGTCATCGCGAGCACATGCAGGAAAACGAATATGTGGTGAGGCATGGTTGATGAGTCCAGAAAGGTTTATGGATCAGCCTGCACACCAGGCGCGGGCCATGTTGGAGTGGCCTTCGGATTGTACCCATAGACAAGACGGATAACCTGTGGGGCAGGTTGCCGCATGTCTCGCACGCATCGCGATGCGGTGCATCATTCGCGCTGGGCAGATGCTCCTGTCTTGGTCAGAGTGGACCGCACCGATCGGCACGGTCT
>JACFNV010000083.1:8349-10019 GCA_019454675.1 Gammaproteobacteria bacterium
CGCTAGCCGTGGGCGAAATCGGCATTCCGCGGCGGGGGAACCGCCACCCATGAATACCTGCGCAGGTCTGTCGGTCGCGGCTTGCAGGATTCGACCATCTTGCCGCTGGTGCCATCGGCAAGATGGGCAAACAGCGCGCCGGTCGCTTTCTCGCCCGATCCCTTGGTCCACCACTCCAGCTCATCGCCCACGTAGCGCGAACCGCTGGCGGAGACCGCGATCTTCATCCGGTGTGTCTGGCCGTTGTAGCCGACGACCGCCGAGTCGGTATCAGGGTAGGAGACCACGACCCTGGCACCGCTTTCGCAGTAGTAGGTCACCTCGTCCCCCGGCGCAGGCGCAGCTGCAACCGGCTCGGAACGCGGCGAACAGGCTCCCAGCATCAGGCCGATCAGCACCAGGGGCAGCATGCGGGAAAGGTGTTTCATGGCCCTATTGTGATGCCGGCTCTCCGACCATGACAAGCGCCCGCGGTCAAGAGCAGCGGCAACGCAACGATGACGCCCGCCAGGGGCATGCCGCCCCCGGCCGGCAGCCGCATCAGGCCAGCAGGTCGCGGCCCAGCCAGAGCAGCCATACCGTGACGAGGAGCGTTGCCACGGCCCAGGCACGCATCAACCGCGCCTGCCCGGCGAGCGGGGCGCAGGGGCCGCTGCCGAGGTCCGGCCGCCTGATCAGCTCGATGAGGCGCCGGTGCCCCCAGAAGGGTGTCCAGAACGGCGAGGGCCTGCCGATCTCGGCGGAAAGCACCGGATCGATGGCCTCCAGCGCCACATGCAGCCGGTACAGCAGATAGGCCCAGCCGAGCCACAGCAAGACGGCCAGCAGCAGCACCCAGGCCATCATCGGACTACCACCCGTGACCATGATCCCCGCAGCGGAACCGCCCCTCCCTCCGCCGGCAGACCAGCGCCGATGGGGAAGGAGGCACAGGCCCTGCTCCGATGCATGCCCTTGCGCATCACGCCCCCATCCATGGCTAGAACATCGGGTTGATGCTGAGCGCCAGCATGGCGGAGATCTGGCAAAGCGGCCTGCCGGAGGCCTGGTGCAGCTCGTTGAAGGCTGCCTGCACCGCCTGCAGCGCCCGCTGGCTGCCGGGTTCGCGATCGATCACCCCGGCCAGCTTGAGCCGCGCCACCACATCGCTGGTGGTGAAGAAGGTGTCCTTGCCCGCCAGCCGCAGGAAGCCCGGGGCCGAACGCCCGCCCAGACGCGCACCCCGCTTCCCCAGCACCTGCCAGAGACCGATGATATCGCTGACCGGCCAGCCGGCGATGAAGCTGCCGAAGCCCGTGCCCCGCTCCTCGCGCACAGCGAGGATGAAGCCCGCATTCTTTGCCACGCTCTCGATCTTGCGCCGGTCGCGGATGATGCGCTTGTCCTTCATCAGGGCATCGACCTGCCGCGGCCCGAGCCGAGCCATCTCTTCCGGCACGAAGCCGCCGAAGGCTTCCTCGAAGGCAGGCCACTTGGCATCCACCATCGCATGCTGCACGCCCGCCTGGAACACCCGCTGCGTCATCGCCGACAGATAGCGGTCATCGGGCTTCCTTTCCAGCCGTGCGGGAGGCAGCGCCTGCGGCAGGAAAGCCTCGAAGGCGGCATCGGACTCGAATCGCTCGCGGGCCACGTCGTGCAGCCACGGATAGGAGAGTTTCATATCATCA
>JACFNV010000084.1:0-599 GCA_019454675.1 Gammaproteobacteria bacterium
TCCGCGCGTGCAGGCCGACGTGCGAATCTCCCAACTCGCCCTCGATTTCGGCCTTGGGGGTGAGCGCCGCCACCGAGTCCACCACGATCAGGTCCACCGCGCCCGAGCGCACCAGCAGGTCGGTGATCTCCAGCGCCTGCTCGCCGGTATCGGGCTGCGAGACCAGCAGGTCGCCGACGTTGACGCCGAGCTTCTCGGCGTAGATGGGGTCGAGCGCATGCTCGGCATCGACGAAGGCCGCAGTGCCGCCGGCCTTCTGGCACTGGGCGATGGTCTCCAGCGTGAGCGTGGTCTTGCCCGAGGATTCGGGCCCGAAGATCTCCACCACGCGCCCGCGCGGCAGGCCGCCCACGCCCAGCGCGATGTCGATGCCGAGCGAGCCGGTGGAAACCGTCTCGATGTCGCGCGAGGCGCCACCGTCGCCGAGGCGCATGACCGAGCCCTTGCCGAATTGCCGTTCGATCTGCCCGAGGGCGGCCGCCAGGGCCTTCTTGCGATTGTCGTCCATATGTATCCGTGGCGACCGTGGGTCGCGGCATGCGCTTGAGGAATGGGCAGGATTATTCCACAGAAGTGGCTCAGCCGGTGACCCCGCCAAA
>JACFNV010000084.1:609-9845 GCA_019454675.1 Gammaproteobacteria bacterium
AGCCGGCGTTTCAGCCGGAATCGGGAAAACGATGCTCCACCAGGTAACGCGCACCGCCCTGCACCCCATCCCGCGAGGCCAGCAATGCAAAGCCGCCCACCTGCCAGCGCACCGGTGGCGCCACCACCACCTGTCGCGGTGGCATCGCCGGCCTGCGGGCGATGCTGACATGGGGGCGGAAGGGACGCGGATCGATCTGCAGGCCAAGCGCCCTCGCCTGCGCGGCAAGCGCAGCAGCCAGCTCCGCCAGTGCCACCGGCACCACGCTGCAGCCCAGCCACAGCACCCCGGCGGCCTCGAAGCAACCGCAGCGGTCGAGCACCAGATCGAAGGCGGGCACCGCCAGCTCGCGCGCGGCGGCCACCAGGCCGGCTTGCTGCCTCGCGTCGGGCGTGCCGAGGAAAAGCAGCGTCAGGTGGAAGTCCGCGGGCGCCACCGGCCGGCCGGCACCGGCAACCAGGCAGCCGCGGGCAGCCCGCGCCAGCTGGTGGCGGGTCTCCTGTCCGGGCCAGAGCGCGAAGAAGCGGCGCGCCGGGCGGCTGCCCGCCGCGCTCACGATGCCGACAGCCGGACCAGCATCCCCTCGAGCGCCACCGCCACGCTGCCCCGGCGCACCGCCTCGCGGTTGCCGCGGAAATGCGCCACCGTGCTGGTGAGTGCGACACCCGGCCCCGCCCAGGCAAGGCAGACGGTGCCCACCGGCTTGTCCGGGCGCCCGCCACCGGGACCGGCGATGCCGCTGACCGCCAGCGCCATGTCGGCGGCACTGGCCAGCCGCGCGCCGGTGGCCATCTGTTCGGCGACCTCGGTGCTCACCGCGCCGTGCAGTGCCAGCGTCTCGGTACTGACGCCGAGCAGCCCGTGCTTGGCCGCATCGCTGTAGGTGACGAAGCCGTAGCCGAACCAGGCGGAACTGCCGGGCAGGTCGGTGAGCAGCTTGGCGATCCAGCCCCCGGTGCAGGACTCCGCCACCGCCACGCGCATCGCGCGCGCGGCCAGCTCCGCCGTGACGCGGCGCACGAGTTCAGCCAGCTGGGCGTCGGAGGGAGCCATGGCCCGGCGGAGTCTCGACCAGATCGCGGTACAAGGTCAAATAGGCTTCCACCATGTCCGCCACGCGATGTTCGCGCGCCACGTGCTCCCAGGCCGCCACGCCGAGCGCGCGGCGTTGCGCCTCGTCCTCCAGCAGGCTGCGCAGCGCCGCGGCAAGGGCGCCGGTGTCGCCCGCGGGGACCAGCAGACCGGTCTCGCCGTCCACCACGATCTCGCCCACCCCTCCGGCACGGAAGGCCACCACCGGCACGCCGGCGGCGCCCGCCTCGAGCACCGCCAGCCCCAGGCCCTCCTCCAGCGCCGCATGCACCAGCACATCCAGCCGGCCAAGGAAGGCGGACAGATCGCTGCGGAAGCCGGCAAGGACCACCGACCCCGTCAGCCCCAGGCCCTGCAATTGGCGCTGCAGCCGCGCCTGCAGCGGACCCTGGCCGAACAGCAGCAGCCGCGCCTGCGGGCAGCCCGCCGCCACGGCCTGCCAGGCCTCGAGCAGTTGCGCATGCCCCTTGCGCGGGATGAGCTGGGCCACGCAGCCGACCAGCAGGCAGCGCGGATCGAGGCCGAACTCGCGCGCCAGCCGCGCGCGCGACCAGGCCGGCTCCTGCAGCGCGGGCTCCACCGCGCTGCGGATCAGCGCCAGCCGCGGCGGGTGCAGGCCCAGCGCCTCCAGCTGGCGGCGGATGGTGGTGGAAATCGCCACCACGCGCCGGTAGGGGCGGTACTTCAGGCGCGCGGGCCAGCCCTCCGCACGATCGACGCGGCGCGTCAGCAGCGCCGGCAAGCCGGTGCGCGCCGCGGCCAGGCCGCCCAGCCAGTCGGCACCGCGGCGGCTGTGCACATGCAGGAGGTCGGGCCGCAGCTCGTCGAGCAGCCCGCCGAAGCGCCCGACGAAGCCGAGGTCGAGATCGCCCGCCATGCGCAGCTCGCGCACCGGCAGGCCGCGCCGGCGTGCCTCGCCGGCAAGCGCGCTGCCTGCGGTGCAGGCCAGCGTGCCGGCCACGCCGCGCCGGCGCAGCCCGTCGACGAGGATCAGCGCCTGGCGGGCCCCGCCGTAGAGGTGACGACCGGTTTCCAGGTGCACGATGTGCATCGGCGCACTCTGCCCCCCGCCGCCCGCCAGGGTCAATCGAGGCGGGGGCTTGCGCGCCGCGGGCAAATCGCATCCCATGGCAGCCCCATGTCCGCAGCCGAACCGAAGCCCGCCGACGGCAGCCACGCCGCCCACACCCCGGTGATGCAGCAGTACCTGCGCATCAAGGCGGAGTTCCCCGACATGCTGCTGTTCTACCGCATGGGGGACTTCTACGAGCTGTTCTACGAGGATGCGCGCCGCGCGGCACGCCTGCTCGACATCACGCTGACCGCGCGCGGCCAGTCGGCGGGCGCCCCCATCCCCATGGCGGGCGTGCCCTATCATGCCGCCGAAAGCTATCTCGCCCGCCTGGTGCGCCAGGGCGAGTCGGTGGCCATCTGCGAGCAGATCGGCGATCCGCGCAGCGCGAAGGGCCCGGTGGAACGCCGGGTGGTGCGCGTGGTGACGCCGGGCACGCTCACCGACGAAGCCCTGCTCGATGCGCGCCGCGACAACCTCGTGGCCGCGGTCTGCCGCGGCCCGCAGGCCATCGGGCTGGCCTGGCTGGAGCTCTCCGCCGGGCGCTTCTGCGTGAGCCAGCTCGCCGGCGAGGATGAGCTGCGCAACGAGCTCGAGCGCCTCAAGCCCGCCGAGGTGCTGGTCGAGGAAGGCACCGCGGGCAGCCCCGCCATGGCCGGCCTGCCCGGCCTGCGCGAGCGCCCGCCCTGGCACTTCGAAGCCGATGCCGCGCGGCGCACGCTGTGCGCGCAGATGGGCACGCGCGACCTCGCGGGATTCGGCTGCGAGGAGCTGGTCGAGGCAATACGCGCCGCCGGCTGCCTGCTCCAGTACGTCAAGGACACGCAGCGCAGCGCACTGCCCCACATCGAGCGCATCAGCACCGAGTGCCGCGACGAGGCCCTGCTGATGGATGCGGCCACGCGCCGCAACCTGGAGATCGACGCCAGCCTGTCCGGCCACGATGCACGCACGCTGGTCGGCGTGCTCGACCACTGCGGCACGCCGATGGGCAGCCGCCTGCTGCGCCGCTGGCTCAACCGCCCGTTGCGCGACCATGCACTGCTCAACCAGCGCTACCAGGCGCTGGAGGCGCTGCAGGCGCGGCCGGCCGATGCCATGGCAGAACAGCTGCGCTCGATCGGCGACCTCGAGCGCATCCTCTCGCGGGTGGCGATGCGTTCGGCAAGGCCGCGCGACCTCGCGCAACTGCGCCTCGCCCTGCAGCTGCTGCCAGCGCTGCGCACGGCGCTGGCCGTATACGACTCGCCGCTGCTGGCCCTGCTGCTCGGCAGGCTCGACGAGCACATCAGCGAGCGCACGCTGCTCGAGCGCGCGCTGGTCGCCGAGCCGCCCATGCTGATCCGCGATGGCGGCGTCATCGCCGCGGGCTTCGACGGCACGCTCGACGAGCTGCGCGACATCGCCGAGCACGCCGATGGCCACCTGCTGGCGATCGAGCAGCGCGAGCGCGAGCGCACCGGCCTGCCCTCGCTGAAGGTGGGCTACAACCGCGTGCACGGCTTTTACATCGAGCTGTCGCGCGCGCAGGCCGCCAGCGCCCCCGCCGACTACATCCGCCGGCAGACGCTCAAGGGCGCCGAGCGCTACGTGACCGCCGAGCTGCAGGCCTTCGAGGGCAAGGTGCTGTCGGCGCGCGAGCGTGCGCTGGCGCGCGAGAAGGAGCTCTACGAAGATATGCTCGATGCGCTGCTGGCGGTGCTGCCGGGCCTGCGCACGCTGGCCGCGGCGCTGGCCGAGACCGATGTGCTGATCACGCTGGCCACGCGCGCGCTGGCGCTCGGCTACTGCCGCCCCGAGCTCTGCACGGAAGCGGTGTTCGAGGTGCGCGGCGGGCGCCACCCGGTGGTGGAGACGGTGCTCGAGCGCGCCTTCATCGCCAACGACCTCGAGCTGCACGCCGGGCGCCGCCTGCTGGTGATCACCGGCCCCAACATGGGCGGCAAATCCACCTTCATGCGCCAGAACGCGCTGATCGCCATCCTCGCCCACATCGGCAGCTTCGTGCCGGCGCAGGCCGCGCGCATCGGGCCGCTCGACCGCATCTTCACCCGCATCGGCGCCGGCGACGATCTCGCCGGCGGGCGCTCCACCTTCATGGTGGAGATGACCGAGACCGCCAACATCCTCAACAACGCCACCGCACAGAGCCTGGTGCTGATGGACGAGGTGGGGCGTGGCACCAGCACCTTCGACGGCCTCTCGCTGGCCTGGGCGGCGGCACACTTCATCGGCGAGCGCATCGGCGCCTTCACGCTGTTCGCCACCCACTACTTCGAGCTGACCGCGCTCGCCGGCGAGCTGCCCGGCTGCGCCAATGTGCACCTCGATGCCACCAGCCACGGCGAGCAGCTGATCTTCATGCATGCGGTCAAGGAAGGCCCCGCCAACCAGAGCCACGGCCTGCAGGTGGCGGCGCTGGCCGGCGTGCCCGGCACCGTGATCAAGCGCGCCGGCGATTATCTCGCCAGGCTCGAGCGCCAGTCGCGCGAGCAGCAGGCGCCGCAGCCGCAGGCCGAGCTCGACCTGCAGCCGGCGGTGGTGGCCGACCCGCTGCGCGAGGCGCTCGCGCAGATGGACCCGGACCGCATGTCCCCGCGCGAAGCCCTGGATGCCCTCTACCAGCTGAAGAAGCTGTAGCCGCCTCCCGGCGGATCCATCCGGCCCGGATGCCACCCTGTGGCGGATGAGACACGCGTGGCAGATGCATGCGCGCAAGGCGTGTAAGCTTGGCAATGCGGTGTGACATAAGCGCGCCGCGACCAGGCAGATCCAACACGAACCCCGAGGGATGGGCCACATCATGATGTTCTCCGAACGCCGTTCAACCCTGTGTTCCGCCTTGCTGGCCGGCAGCCTGCTCGTCGCGCTGCCCGCACCGGCGGCGGATGCTCCCAGCAGCAAGGCGGCCGCATCCGCCATGAGACCGGTCGGCAGCCTGCAGCAGCCGAAGCAGGAGCAGGACAAGCAAGCCGCGGCCCAGGACAAGGCAGCGGCCGCCGGCATGGCCGGCAAGCCGGCGGGCAGCCTCGGCGTCCCGGCCGCTGCCGGCAAGGCGCCGGCGATGGGCAGCCCCGACATGGCCAGGCAGGCCGGCGGCATGGATGCCATGGGCGGCGCTGCCGGCAAGGGTGTCGGCAATGCCGGGCT
Source organism: Gammaproteobacteria bacterium (assembly GCA_019454675.1). Classification (GTDB taxonomy): domain Bacteria; phylum Pseudomonadota; class Gammaproteobacteria; order Steroidobacterales; genus QUBU01. The sequence goes on from JACFNV010000084.1 coordinate 5,924, forward strand.
CGCGCAGCCCGCGGGCGCTGCCCCCGGCATGCCCGCGATGGATGCCAACAGGGGCGCGATGGGCATGCCGGGCATGGGTGGCAACAAGGGCGCGGCAGGCATGCCGGGCATGGGCGGCAACAAGGGCGCGGCAGGCATGCCGGGCATGGGTGGCGGCACGGGCATGTCCGGCATGAGCGGCATGGATGCCGGAGGCGGCAGGTCCGGCCAGGCCGGCACGGGCGCTGGCGTCGGCATGCCGGGTTCCGGCAGCAGCTATGGCAAGGCAGGCGGTGCTGCGGGCGTGGGCGGTATCGGCGACGGGGTCGGCAAGCAGGGCGGCGGCTACGACATGCCGGGCATGGGCGGCGGATCGGGCTCGACGGGCTTCGCCGACAAGGTCGGCAGCGGCGTCGGTGGCTACGACAAGCCCGGCAGCGGCAACTCGACCACGGGTGTCGGCGGGCGTGCGGGCAGCTACGGCAAGAGCGACGAAAAGAGCGGTGGCGAAAAGGCCGGCGGTGAAAAGGCCGGTGACAAGGGTGACAAGGGCGACAAGGGCGACAAGGGCGGTGGCGCCAAGGCCGACAAGGGCGGCGACAAGGGTGACAAGGGCGGTGGCGAAAAGGCCGGCGGTGAAAAGGCCGGCGACAAGGGCGACAAGGGTGACAAGGGCGACAAGGGCGGTGGCAAGGACAAGGCCAGCGCCACGCCGCGCGATGACGGCGTCGGCAGCGGCGGCAGCGGCCAGGGCACTTCGCTAGGACGCACCGGCGGCAGCGATGACCGTGGCGGCGACCGCGCCGGCAGCGATGCCGGTGATGCGGCACCGCGCATCAGCGGCTCCCTGGGCCTCGACGTGCTGGGCACCCCGGGCGTCGAAGCCACCGGCAGGAGCGGCGCCGTCATGGCGCCACCGGTGGACCGCAGCGCGGGACAGCGTTCGCTGCCGGCGGGCGAAGGCGGCCTGCCAGCACCGCCGCGCTGAGACAGAAGCATCGGGCGACAACCGGGCCCCCTGCAGCCACCGGCTGCAGGGGGCCAGTTTCATTCCGGCAGCGCGGATGATTTTCCCGGGCAGCCACGATGCGCGCGCCAACTGTGATTTAATCCGCGGGCATCATGCAGACACCAGCGCACGCCATGCTCATCCCGCCCCCCGGAACCACCCGCCGCCACGGCCCGCAGCCGCGGGGCATCCTGCCGCTGCTCATGCTGCTGTGCTGCATGCTGCCCGGCGTGCCAGCCCTGGCCCAGCCGCTGCCGCTGTCGCAGGCCATGGCGCCGGGCGAGGCAGGCGATGCCGGCGCCATGGCCGCGGCCGTTCCCCCGGCCCCGGCCGCCAGCATCGAGCCGACTCCCGTCGTCCTCGCCGACAAGCCCGCCGAGGTGCGGGTGGGCGATACCGTGGTGCTCAGCCTGCGCGCCGAGCATGCCGGGCGCAGCGCGCCGCTGCGCGCACGCAGCGCCAACGATGCGCTGCACGATGTGCTCGACGCCGGGGATGACGACGTCCGCGTCGATCATGCGGGCGGCACCGCGGTGATCTATGTCGGTGGCCAGCAGGTCATCCAGCTGATCCCCATCGATGCCGAACTGGCGGGCGATCCCAGCCTGGCGATCTATGCCGACCGCATCGTGGCGCGTATCCGCGCGGCGCTGAAGACCGAGCGCACCCGCAGCGCGGTGGCCGGCGGCATCTTCGGCATCTCGCTGGCGGTGCTGTTCGCGGTGATCGCCATCTTCCTCCTGCGCCGCGCCTGGGAGCTGGCGGACCGCGCCGCGGCATGGTTGCAGGCGCGCCCGGAACAGGTGCCCGCCCTGCGCCTGCTCAGCAGCGAGCTGGCCGGGCGCGACACGGTGCGCAGCGCGCTCGCGCTGGGCGTGGCCTTCGGCCGCTGGATTGCGCTGCTGGGGCTGCTCTATGCCTGGCTGATCGCCACCTTCTCGCTGTTCGAGAGCACGCGCGGCGTCACCGAGCAGCTGGCCGGCGCGGTGCTCAACCCGCTCGCCACGCTCGCCTCGCGGGTGGCGGCGGCAGTGCCCCTGCTGGTGATCCTCGTCTTCGCGCTGCTGGTGCTGGTGCTGCTGCTGCGCGTGGTGCGGCTGTTCTTCCGCGAGGTGGCGCGCGGCGCCACCGTCGTCGGCTGGTTGCCGAGGGACCTCGCCGCCCCCATCGGCACGCTGGCGGAAATCGCGCTTATCCTGCTGGCACTGGTGCTGGTGGCACCGGTCATCACCGGCAACGTGGAGGGTGCGGCGCCACGCATCGGCCTGCTGGGCCTGGCGGCGCTGGCACTGGCCACGGTACCGCTGGGGGCCACCGCGGTGGTCGGCCTCGCCACGCTGTTCGGGCGCTGGCTGGCGCCCGGCGACTGGATCGAGATGGGCCCGCGCAGCGGACGCGTGCTGCACCTCGGGCTGCTCGAGACACGGCTGCGCGACGGCGACGGCGTCGAGCTGCGCATCCCGCACCTGGCAAGGCTGCTGCACCCGGTGCGGGTGCACGGGCGCACGCCGCGCATCAGCATCGCGTTGCCGGTCGAGCGCCGGCTGGCAACGCCGGCGCTGGCCGAACGCCTGGCGCAGGCGCTGGCCCCGCTGGGCAGCGATGTCGTGGTGCAGCTGGTGGAAGTCGGTGACACACGGGCCACCCTCGAGCTGACGCTCGGCAGCACCGAAGCCGATGCCCGCTCGGCCTGCCTGTGGGCGGCGCTCGAGGCGCTCGAAGTCTATCGGCGGGAGTCGGCCGAGCCTTGAATGCCTATGCGCTCCTCGCCGGGCTGCTGGCGCTCGCCTGGGCCGGTGGCGCCCTCATGCGCCATGGCCAGCGATACGGCTCGGGGCTCTCCTCGGGCAGCGAGTTCCTGCTGATCGGCATCCTGGTGGGCCCGCTGGGGCTCGGTACGATCACGCGGCCGGCGCTCGAGGCGCTGGCGCCGCTGACGCTGGTGGCCGCTTCCTGGCTGGCGCTGGTGGCGGGCAACCAGCTGGGCTATGCCAACCGGCGCCGGGTGCCCGCCCCGCACCTGCTGCTCGGCCTGCTGCTCGGCATCGCGGTGTTCGCCACCACCGCGCTGCTCGCCTGGTGGCTGGCCCCGAGGCTGCTGCCGCTCAGCGCGGAGGAACGCCTGCTGCTCGCCCTCGGCCTCGGCTGCGCCGGCTGCGAGACCGCGCGCACCGCCATGTTCTGGGGCGTGCACCGCCTGCCGGGCAGCGGCCCGCTCCACGACGTGCTGGCCAACCTCGCCGGCTCGGATGACATGGTGCCGCTGGCCGGCCTCGCCGTGCTGTTCGCCCTCAATACCCAGGCGGGCACCCCGCTGGTGCACCAGCTGCCGGTGGTGGCAGTGGGCGTCACCCTGCTCCTCGGCATCGCGGCGGGCGCGCTGGTCGGCGTGCTGACCCGCATGGAAACGCGGCAGACCGAGCGCTGGGGCATCCTGCTCGGCAGCGCGCTGATGGCAACCGGGCTCTCCGCGCTGATGGGCCTTGCCGCACCGGTCACGCTGGCGGTGATGGGCATGACGCTGAACCTGCTGGCGCGCGACAGCGCCGCCCTGCGCAGCATGCTCGGCTCCACCACGCGGGCGGTGCTGCTGCCGGTGGTGGCGCTGGCCGGCGCCCAGCTCGACCTGCGCGACGGCCAGGCGGTGTGGATCCTGGCGGCGCTGGTGCCCGCCGTGCGCCTGGCCATCAAGCTGCCCGTCATCGCGCTGCTGCGCGCACGGCTGGCGCCGCCGGCCATGCCCACCCGCTGGGCCGGCATGGCACTGATGGGCTGCGGCTCGATCACCGTGTGCATCGGCGTGGTGATGAGCGTGCAGTTCCCCGGCCCGGTAGGAAGGCTGGTGCTGGCTGGCTGCGTGGCCGCCATCATTGTCGGCGAGCTGCTGGGCCCGCCGACGCTGCGCCACGAGCTCAACAGCGCCGGGGAATGGCC
>JACFNV010000178.1 GCA_019454675.1 Gammaproteobacteria bacterium
CGAGATGTCCGTCCAGATCCAGGCTGGCAACCACCCCGGCGGCGTGCCGGTCGTGGGTTACGAGAACCATCTGGTCGATCTTGGCTTCGATGGCACTGGCGTGACCTGGGCGATCATCGACAGTGGCATCGACCCCAGCCATCCAGCCGTCACCCACCTCGAGGCAAAGCCGAAGCCGCGCCTGTGCCGCGGCAGCTGGGCCAGGGAGTCTCTGCTCGGTGCCTGGCTCTGCCACCGCTTCAGGAAGCCGCGTTACCGCCCGCTCTACGCCCCGCTCCCCGGCTGGCACGGCCGCTGCCAGGCCGGGCCCGGATTCCCGGCCACGGCCTGCAACGACAAGCTCATCGGTGCGCGCTTCTATGCCAGCGGCTTTCGCGACAGCTTCGCCATGGATCCGGCGGAGTTCCTGTCGCCGCTCGATGCCGACGGCCATGGCACCCACATCGCCTCGGTCGCCGCCGGCGGCCGGGTCACGGCCGAGATCGGCGGCACGAGACTGGCGCCCGTCAGCGGCATCGCGCCGCGGGCGCGCATTGCGGTGTACAAGGCCTGCTGGCTGGAACCCGGCGCCACGCGCGCCAGCTGCGCCATGTCGGACCTGCAGCGTGCCATCGACGATGCGGTCGCCGATGGCGTCGACATCATCAACTACTCGGTCGGCACCGCCAATGGCGGGCCGGGTGATCCCGACGCCCTGGCCCTGCTCACAGCCAGCGATGCCGGGGTACTGACCGTTGCCGCCGCCGGCAATGGCGGTCCGGCAGACGCCAGCATCGATTCCCCGGGCACTTCCCCCTGGGTGCTGGCCGTGGCCGCCTCCACTCGCAGTGGCATCCGCTACGACGAGGTGCTGCGCGTCACCCCGGCAGCCAGCGGCACTGGTGACATCACCATGAAGGAAGCAGCCTTCACGCCGGAGTTGCGCAGCACCGGGGCCAGGAGCGGCTCGCTGGTGCTGGTCACCGACGGGCAGGGCGGCGCCAATGGCTGTACCTTTCCGGCCAACGCCGCCGACCTGAAGGGGCATGTCGCCCTGGTGCGCCGTGGCGCCTGCGATTTCCTCACCAAGGTGGCCAACGCCGGGGATGCCGGCGCCATTGCCGTGGTGGTCTTCGGCAACGAGGAAAATGACGGCCTGCCGATCACCATGACCGGCGAGCGTGGCGTGGTCGGCGTCCCCGCGGTGATGATCAGCCA
>JACFNV010000085.1 GCA_019454675.1 Gammaproteobacteria bacterium
GTCGTCGATGATGAAGCCCACCGAGGGGTTGGGCGCGCCCTCGTACTGCTCGAGCTCGCCGCTGCCGCGCACCTGGAAATAGCGCGCCCGCGCGCCCTCGCCCGAGAAGCCGAGGTTGGGGATGCTGGTGGCAAGCTCCTCGAAGTGCTGCACGGCGCCCGCCCGCAGGGCCTCCTCGTCGAGCACCGCCACGCTGGCCGGCACCTCGCGCAGGGATTCACCCGCCCGCCAGCGCGCGGTGACGACGATCTCCTCGATGCCGGCGCCGGCCTCCGCCGCGGCAGCCGTGCCGCCGGGGATGCCCGGGACGCCGGGGCCGCCCAGCATCAGCAGCGCCAGGGCGAGCGCGAGGGTGTCAGGGCGTATGGCCACCAGCCGGATCTCCATGTGCAAGGGATCCGGCAGGCGGGGCTGGAAGCGGGAGGGCTGCGTCGGGCATGGTCCTGTTCCTACGCCGGTACTAACCGGATCAGGTTCAAAGGGTTTCCGTCGTGCGGATCTCAGGCCCCTCGGGGCCACCCCTCAGACCCGGCCATCATAGGCGAGCCGGCCCGCGACAGGAAGCGGGATGGCGGGTTTTCTGCTATGGTCCGGCTCCTTTCCGGGGCCGCCGCAAGGGGCCGGCCCCATGCCAACCAGGGACAGGAAACCGGCCATGAGCGAGACCGCCAGCTACCGAGCCATCGATGCCGTCGTCAACATCTGGACCGAGGAAGCGCTCTCCAAGCGCCCCGGCTGGGGCACCGACTTCTTCTCCGGCAAGATGAACGCCGACCGCGGCCTGATCGGCAACCCGCTGAGCCTCGAGGCGATGATCGACCAGCTCGACGAAGCCGGCATCGAGATCGCCTTCCTCATCGCCGCCCGCTCGGGCCGCCCCGGGCTGCCCGGCTGCTACCACATGCCCTACGAGGTGGTGGCGCGTGCGGTGGAGAAGTACCCCACGCGCTTCCGCGCGCTGGCCGGCATCGACCCCTTCACCGGCATGAAGGGCGTGCGCGAGTTCGAGTCCGCGGTGAAGAACGACGGCTTCATCGGTGCGCACCTCTACCCGCACTGGTTCGAGCTCGCGCCCGACCACGCAAAGTACTACCCCTTCTATGCCAAGTGCGTCGAGCTCGACGTGCCGATCCAGATGCAGGTCGGCCAGTCGATGATCTACGCGCCGGACTTCCCCTGCCGCAGCGTCGGCCGGCCGATCACGCTGGACTCGGTCGCCTGCGACTTCCCCGAGCTCAAGCTGATCGGCATCCACGTCGGCATCCCCTGGGTGGACGAGATGATCGCCATGGCGTGGAAGCACAAGAACGTCTACATCGGCTGCGATGCGCACCGGCCGAAGTACTGGCCCGAGAACTTCAAGCGCTACATCAACACCCAGGGCCAGGACAAGGTGATCTTCGGCACCGACTTCCCGGTGCTGCCCTTCAAGCGCACCCTCGAGGACATCGACGCCCACGGCTACAAGCCCGAGGCGCGCCGCAAGCTGCTGCGCGATAACGTGATCCGCATCTACGGGCTGGACGTGAAGGGCTGAGTGTACCCCCCGGCTCCGGACAGGTTCCGGGCCTTCGCGATATCCGAACGACCAGGCCGGGACCCGGCTGCTGCTCAGCCCTGGATGGCGGCACCCGAGTCGAGCAGCGCCTTGATCCCCGCCTCGTCGAGGCCCGCCTCGCGCAGCACCTCCGAGCTGTGTTCGCCGAAGCGCGGCTGCAGGCGGCGCACGTCGGCTGGGGTCTCGGAGAAGGTGTAGGGGAAGCGCGTCATGCGCAGGCGCCCCTCGGTGGGATGGTCCACTTCCTGCCAGAAGCCCACCGCATTGAGGTGCGGGTCGGCCACCAGGTCCTCGAGCGTGTTCACTGCATTGGTGGGCACGCTGCTGCCATCGAAGACCTTCAGCCACTCCGCGGTGGTGCGGGTGGCCATGATCTTCGCCGTCTCGCTGTAGGTGTCGTCGATGTTGGTCACCCGGTCGGTGAGCGTGCGGAAGCGCGGGTCGTCGATCAGCTCCGGGTGCCCCGCCAGCTTGCAGAAGGTGTCCCAGTGGTTGTCGAGGTACGGCAGGATGGCGATGTAGCCATCGAGCGTCTTGTAGGGCTTGCGATGGTGGCTCATCAGACGCACGTAGCCGGCGGTGCCGATGGGCGGCTCGAAGGCCATGCCCCAGAGATGCTCGGCCATGACGTAGTACACCATGGTCTCGTACATGGGCACCTCGATCTCCTGCCCCTTGCCGGTGCGCTCGCGGCTGAACAGCGCCGCGGTGACCGCCTGCACCACCGCCATGGCGGTGGTCTTGTCGGCAACGATGGTGGGCAGGTAGCGCGGCTCGCCCAGCACCATCTTGTTGAGCATGGCGATGCCGCTGATGGCCTGGATGGAATCATCGAGCGCGCCGCGGTCGCCGTAGGGGCCTTCGCGGCCGTAGCCGTAGGTGCCGCAGTAGATGATCTTCGGGTTGACCGCCTTGAAGTCCTCGTAGGTGAGGCGCAGCTTGTCCATCACCTGGGCGCGGTTGTTGTGGATCACCACGTCGCAGGACTCGGCGATCTTCAGCACCGCCTCGCGTGCGGCCGGCTGCTTGAGGTCCAGCACCACGCTGCGCTTGTTGCGATTGCAGGTGAGGTAGAGCGCCGACATGCGCTTGTTGCGGTAGGCGCCCAGCGTGCGGTTGCTGTCGCCGCGCGGCGGTTCGACCTTGATCACCTCGGCGCCCATGTCTGCCAGGATCTGGCAGGCCCAGGGGCCGAGCACGACGGCGCACATCTCGAGGATCTTGACGCCTGCAAGTGGACCGGACATCGGCTTGGTCTTCCTGTTCGGATGAAGCGGCAGGTTTGCCCTGCCGCGGGGTGGACCCTTCCGGCGCGCCGCCGTGGCTGCAGGGCCGTGCCGGCAAGCGGCAGCGGCCGCCCCGGCCGGAAGGAAACGGAATCTGCCTGCGGCGCTGCTCCCTCAGAACACGACGCGGTGCTTGCGGCGCGGCTCGCGGGGCAGCTCTTCGGGGGCGATGGCCCGCATCTGGTCGAAGGTAACGCTGAAGCCGCGGGTCTGGATGCGCTCGAGGAAGGCCGCATAGCGCCTGGCACGGGCCGGAGCATCGACCACGTTCATGCGGTGCGAGATTTCCTTGTAGCGCAGCTTCTGTTCCTTGTCTTCGGCACGCAGCCAGCGGGTGACGGCCGGATCTTTCTTGTGCGGAATGAGCTTCATGGCTGTCTCTTGCAAATGAGTGCACCCGGAGGCATCCGGCAGCGGAAAAACCGCCATTCACTGCATGTGTTTCCTCAATATGCCGCGCACGCCATGGGCTGTCAATGCGACGCCGGGCCTAGAGCCCGGCGAGCGCCGTCCTGGCCTCGGTCATGCCCGGATACTCGCCGGGGCCCGTCACCGCCCGCTCGAGCTCCTGCCTGGCACCGGCCTTGTTGCCGGTGGCGAGGTAGGCCATGCCCAGGTGGTAGCGCAGCTGCGGCGCCTGGCCGGCGGCTGCCACCGCCCGCTCGAGGAAGCCCACCGCGCGCGGATAGTCCTTGTTGCGGTAGTAGGCCCAGCCCACGGTATCGAGCACCGCCGGGTTGTCGCTGGCTTCCAGCGGCCTTGCGATCTCCAGCGCCCGCGCCCAGCTGGCGGCATCGCTGCGGTAGTCGAGCAGCAGCGAGGCCAGGTTGTTGGAGGCCACGTCGATCTTCGGGTTGGCCTTGAGCAGCTCCTCGTAGTGGCTGATGGCCTCGTCGAAGCGCCGCGCACGCTCCAGCTCGGAGCCCAGCAGCAGGCCGAGTTCGGCATTGCCCGGGTTGGCGGCCAGCCCGCGCCGGTAGGCATCGATGCGTGCCTCGGGGTTGTCCGCATTGATGCCGGCCAGCGCCACCCAGGCCATGCTGGCCTTGGGCTCGGTGCTGACGATCTCCTTGAAGATGCGTTCGGCGGAGACCTTGTCGCCCGCCTGCGCGCGTACCCCGCCCTCGAGGTACTTGGCCGAGAGATCCTTCGGGTTGACCAGCTGGAAGGCCTGCAGCGCCTTCATCGCCTCGTCCTTGCGCCCCATCGCGTTGAGCGTGCCCACCAGGCCCTCGAGCGCGAGCGTCCACTGCGGGTTGCGGTCGAGCGCCTTGCGGAAGGCATCCGCCGCCTCGGCATTCTTGTCCTGCCCGCGCAGCACGCGCGCCAGCTGGAAGTAGCCCAGGCCGCGGTCATCGGGCAGCGCCGCGATGCGCTTGGCCTCCTCCTCGGCCTGCCCCCACTTCTTCTGCTGGCCGAGCAGCTCCACCAGCCGCACGCCGGCATCGAGGTCGGTTGGCGACTGCTTGAGGTGATCGCGCAGCACCCGCTCGGCGGCATCGAAGTTCTTGTCCGCCACCTCGAGGATGGCCAGCTCGCGCGGGCCCTCGGCGTTCTTCGGATCCGCGCTGATCAGGCGCCGGTAGGCATCCTTGGCCAGCACCTTGTCGCCCATCAGCGAGTGGGTGCGCGCCATCAGCAGCATGGCGCGCGCGTTCTCGGGCTCTTGGCGCAGCACGGTACGCACGTCGGCGATGGCATCGTCGTACTGCTTGTCGTTGACCCGCAGGCCGGCGCGGAGCAGCAGCGCATCGGCATTGTTCGGCTCATCGGCCAGCACGCCATTGATCAGCGTGCGGCCCTGCTCCAGCTCGCCCTTGGCCAGGCCGAGCGCCGCCACCCGCACCCGTGCGCCGAGGCCGGGCTTGGACTTGGGGTCGCGCTTGGCCAGCTCCTGGTAGGCGCTGAGCGCCGCATCGGGCTTGCCGAGCGCCTCGTAGAGCTGCCCCAGCGCGAGCCGCAGCTGCGGCTGGTCGGGATCCTCGGCGACGAAGGCCTCGAGCGCCTGCTCGGCGGCCTCGGGGCTGCGCATCTGGCCGAGGAACTGCGTGAAGCCCAGCCGTGCCTCGACATCCTCGGGGTCCAGCGCGACGACGCCGCGCATCACCTTCTCGGCATCGTCGATGCGGCCCTCGGCGGCGTAGAAGCGCGCCAGCTGGTACTGGAGCTGTTCTTCCTCGGGGAAGTCGCGGATCAGGTCGCGGATGCCCTGCTCCACCTCCGCCTTGCGGTTCTGCTGGGCGAGGATGGCGATGCGGAGCTGCCGCATCGGCTTGGCCTTGCCGGCATCGAGGCGGGCGATGCCCTCATCGAGGAGGTTCAGCGCACCGGTGGTGTCGCCCTTCTGTGCCTCGCTGGCCGCGCGCAGCAGCAGCGCATCGACGAGGTCCGGATCGGTGGCCAGCGCCGCATCAAGCTCGCGCTCGCCCTCCTCGATCTTCTTCTCCTGGATCAGCAGGCGGGCATTGAGCACCCGCACGCCGGGATCCTCCGGCGCCAGCTCGGTGGCGGCCGCGGCCTGCTTGCGCGCCTCGTCATAGGCCTGCGCGAAGAAGTACAGGGTGCCGAGCTTGACCCGCGCCGGGAGCATGGCCGGATCGGAGTCCACCGCCATCAGCAGGCGCTGGATCATGGGGCGGAACTCCTCCTGCTTCTCGGCGATCTCCGCCAGCAGGAAGTGCGCCCTGGCATCCTTGGGCCTGATCTGCACCGCGTTCTGCGCCTCGAGCTTGGCCTTGACGTAGTCGCCCTGGTCGAAGAGCTCCTGCGCCTTCTGCAGGTAGTTGTCGGCGCGCTCCTCGGCCGGGGTGCAGGCCCCGAGCACGACGAGGGCGGCGCCGAGCAGCAGCGCGCTCAGCCAGCGTGGATGGTGGAAGGGCCGGTGGGATGCCAGGACAGGGTTCATCGGATAGCTCCAGGGATGGCGGCCCGCGAGGCCGGCTCGAGACGGGCGGCAAGGCTGGCGACGCAACGCCCGGCCGTGTGCCCGTCCCACAATTCGGGTTTGCGCCCCATCGGCCAGTTGCCGGCGAGCGCCATGTCGATGTGTTCGAGCAGCGCGGCCGGCTTCACCAGCCGGTTGCTGCCCTCGGTGACGGTGATCGGGCGCTCGGTGTTGGGGCGCACGGTCAGGCAGGGGATGCCCAGGTAGGTGGTCTCCTCCTGCAGCCCGCCCGAGTCGGTGACCACCAGCGCGGCATGCGTCACCACGCCCATGAACTGCACGTAGCCGAGCGGCTCGATGAGATGGATGCCGGGGGTGGCCGCCAGCGCATCATGCAGGCCGAAGGCCTGCAGCTGCTTGCGGGTGCGCGGGTGCACCGGGAACACCAGGTCGATGGAATGCGCCGCTGCCTGCAGCTGGCGCACCAGGTCGCCCAGCACCTGCGGGTCATCGACGTTGGCCGGCCGGTGCAAGGTGACCACCGCATAGCGGCGCCCGCCCAGCCCCAGCGCGGCATGGGTGTCGTCGGCACCGATCTTCCCGCGCAGCAGCTCGAAGGAGTCGAGCATGATGTTGCCCACCCGCTCGATGCGCGCGGCGGGCACGCCCTCGCGCTGCAGGTTCTCGTCGCCATCCGGCGAGGGCGTCCACAGCAGGTCGGCAATGGCATCGGTGACCAGCCGGTTGATCTCCTCCGGCATGCTGCGGTCGCCGCTGCGCAGGCCCGCCTCGAGGTGTGCCACCGGGATGTGCAGCTTGGTGCAGACCAGCGCCGCCGCCACGGTGGAATTGACGTCGCCGACGACGATGGTCCAGTCCGGGCGCTCCTGCATCACCACCTGCTCGTAGGCAATCATCACGCGGCCGGTCTGCTCGGCATGGCTGCCGCTGCCCACCGCCAGGTGGTGGTGCGGCTCGGGCAGGCGCAGGTCGGCGAAGAAGGCATCCGACATGTTGGCATCGTAATGCTGCCCGGTGTGGACGATGCGCGGCGTGAAGCGCGCATCGCCGGCGAGCGCGTGGTAGAGCGGCGCCACCTTCATGAAGTTGGGGCGGGCTGCCGCCACCAGGTGTATGAGTGCGGGTTCAGGCATGTCTAGAGGCTACCGAACAGGGAGGGTTCCGCCTGGGCCGCGGCTTCGCGCGGCGGCAGGAAGTAGGCGAGCTTGGGGTCGATTTGGCGCATGAATTCCTGCAGGCGCTGGTCGGCCTCGGCCTCGCCATCGGCGTCATCGGAGATGGGGGTGACCACCCGTACCAGGGCGCCATCGGTGCGCTGCATGGTGAGGCCGTCCCAGAACAGGAACCACTTCACGACGTACTCGTTGGTGAGCTGGCGGCCGCGCTGGGAGAACCAGTAATAGACCAGCTGGCGGGCATCGCCCATGGCGATGATCGAGCGGTTGACCGGCTGCGGCTGCCCATCCGCGCGCACGTTCTCGACCTCGATGCGCCTGAGGTCCTGCATCTGCCAGCCGCCGCCGGGCAGGCAGGTGGCTGGCGAATGGATGGAGCGACCGCTGCGCTGGCTGCCGTAGTAGGCAAACCAGAGGTTGACCGGCGGGCCCTTCTCCGCGTTGCTGTAGAGCGCGAGGAAGGTATCGTCCGCCTTCAGCGTATCCAGCGTGCTCTGGTCCACCGCGGCTTCCTGCCCGCGCCAGTCGCCCAGCACCAGCGGGAAGGTGGCGAAGCTCGAGCGCATCGGGATCACGTCCTCGCGCTCGTGCATGGGGATCATGGCAGCCGATGCCACCAGCACCACCGCGGCAGCCGTCACGGCGGCCCTGCTGATGCCCTGCGCGGTGAAGATCCGCCAGAGCTCGGCCAGCGGCGGGGTATCCATCTCGAGGGAGGCCAGCAGCCCGCGCCCGGAAAGGCGCGCCATGATGTACATCTCGAGGAAGAGGATGGCGACGCAGGCCATGAAGACCACCCAGCCCTCGAAGTCGTGCAGGAAGCCCTCGGCCTGCTCCACGCCGTAGTAGCTGACCAGGATGCTGATGATGCCGATGCGCACGCTGTTCATCAGCACCGTGAGCGGCACCGAGGACAGGAACACCACCGCGCGCTGCCACAGCGGCGCCCTGAACAGCGCCGCGCAGAGGAAGCCGAAGCTCATCAGCGGGAACAGGTAGCGCAGGCCGCTGCAAGCCTCGGCCACCGCCAGCTGGTAGATGCCGAGGTCGATGACATTGCCCTCGACGTAGACCGGCACCTGGGCCAGCCGCACCACCGCCACGCCGATCTGCGTGGAGATCAGCTGCAGCCCGGCGGTGAGCTTGACCTGCAGGAAGTTGGGCAGCGGAACCAGGAACACCAGGTAGACCAGCGCCGGCCAGATGATCTTGACCGCGGGCCAGCCCCACACCGCCACGAAGCAGCCCCAGATGGCGATGACGAAGCCGATCTGCGAGATCGTGAACACCGAGCTCATGACCCCGAAGAGGTTGAGCAGGAAGCCCAGCGCCACCAGCCACAGCCCGGAGCGCGAACCGGACCAGGGCACCGCGGCCAGCTCGCGCGAACGGGTGGCGATCAGGAAGGCGGCGACGAAGGGGATCAGGTAGCAGTGGTTGTATTCTTCCTTGCCCCAGTTCTTCCACATGTTGAGAACGGCATCGCGGAAGGCAAACACCAGCACCACGATCAACACCGCCAGCAACAGCGTGGCCGGCCACCTGGCGTGGCCCGTCGGGGCTGCTTTTCCTGGGCTGGCTGTCATGCTTTCTGCCATTGATTTCACCGCTGCTGCCGGATGACGTTCGCCTGCGCCGCAGAGGCGCAAGGGACCATGCTGGGCGTGGTCGTTTAAGGGATTATTAAGGTCTTGCCCACGAACCAGCTCGCCGGCGGGATTCTTGCCCACGGCAGCCCGCCCGCTCCATGCAGCGGGTCTCAAACTGCAACATCGGATGCCCCGGGGAGCGTCATCGCCCCCCGTTCCGCTATCCGGAGGCTGGCCTCAGGCCTTGACGAAGGTCGCGACCGCCTCCGCCCAGGCCTCGGGCATTTCATCGATGCAATCGATGGTGCCCCCCTCCAGCTCGGCATAGGCGAAGTGCGGATAGAGCTCGCGGGCCTTTTTCGAATAGCCGTAGATGACATCCCCGGTATTGGCGAGGATGAGGGTGGGCTGGCCGAGCTGCGCCATGGCCGCCTCGTGGGCATAGGTCATGACGGCATCGTGCGCGTACCAGAGCCTGCTGCCGGCGAGCAGCCCGTGCACGAAGTTGGCGTGGAAGGCCTCGATGTCGCTCCATTCCGCCTGCGCGCCATGGCGGCGTGCCCAGGCCTCGGCGAGGTGGCTGCCATCCCAGCGCGGGTTCCACTCCTTCTCATAGGCAAGGTGCTGGCGCCACGCCACCCGCTCGGCATCGTCCATGGGCAGCGGCCCGTGCAGCACCACCTTGCCGACCCGCGACGGGCTCTGCAGGGCAGCCTCGGTGACCAGCACCGCGCCGGTATGGTGCCCGCACACCGCTGCCTGCGGGATCCCGAGCGCATCGAGCACGGCGGGCACGATATGGGCATAGTCGGCGATGGTCGGCGGCGCCTCGGGGCCATCGGAGCCGCCGAAGCCGGGGATGTCGATGGCAATGGCATGGATGCCGCGCTCGGCCAGCGGCGCCATGGCACGGGCGAACTGCACGCTGTCGGTGGGCGACTGGTGCACCAGCACCAGCGGCAGGCCTTCGCCGCACTGCGTGTAATGGATCTGGCCCCAGCGGCCGTCGGCATAGCCCTTCCTCGTTTGCATCGAGCACTTCTCCGCACAAAGATCGGCACAGTTTACCCGCGGAGCGGGCGCAGGGCGG